>PCVM01000106.1 GCA_002796045.1 Candidatus Roizmanbacteria bacterium CG11_big_fil_rev_8_21_14_0_20_36_8 | reverse complement strand
GCTTCATTTTTGTATTCGACTAACGGATCAAGATGGGCATAACCACGAAGATTTATTCCTTGCCTAAGATCATCAATTGCCGTCAGATGCTCTGTCCAGTATTGGTCAATTGAAGTAAGAAACATCGATCTGACAACTCCAAACCAGACAGCTTTTCCTACTTTTTTTTCATTTGCATCAAATGATTTTTTTGCATTCTCAAATAAATAAGATTCGAGGTCTGTTTGTGTACTATTTTCAATTTTTTCTTGGATTTCCTTGGCCTCAATATTCAACAATAATTTAACGTCATTTTCAAATTGTGACTCAATTTCAACGTCTGAATTGGAAAGGGCAAAATAACTAGCACTCATCGAGACAACCTGTTCACGAATTTTATTCAGAATTGTTTTCTTAAAATCTCCCGGATTTTCTTCAGGTTGCAAAAGTATTTTTTTCCTTAGTGTGTAAATGATATCTCTTTGCCGATTTAAAACATCGTCATACTCAACTAAATTTTTGCGCATGTCAAAATTAAAGCCCTCAACTTTCACTTGTGCCTGCTCAATCGCCTTTGAAACCATTCCATGAGAAAGTGGTTGGTCTTCTGGAAACTTCAGCATTGTCATCATATTTGATATTTGTTCACCACCAAATATCCTCATAACGTCATCAGATAATGATACGTAAAAACGAGTTTCTCCTGGATCTCCCTGACGACCTGAACGACCACGGAGCTGATTATCAATTCTCCTTGACTCGTGTCTTTCTGTGCCTATGACATATAGCCCGCCAAGTTTAACGACTTCATGGTGTTCTTTTTCCCAACTTTCTGTAGCTTTTTTAAATAGGGCCTCTGTTTTAATTTGTTCTCTTTGTGGAGCTTCTCCACCGAGAACTATATCTACTCCACGTCCGGCCATATTCGTGGCAACGGTGATAGCATGTTTTTTTCCCGCAACTTCAATTATCTGAGCTTCGCGTTCATGATTTTTGGCATTTAACAATTCATGAGGAATACCCTTTTGTTTGAGAAGTCGTGACAACTCTTCATTCTTGTCAATTGAGGTCGTTCCAACAAGTACTGGCCTTCCAGTCTTATACTGAGTAGCAATATCATTCACGATAGCGTCGTGTTTACCCTTCATTGTTTTATAAATCATGTCTGGATGATCTTTTCTGGCATTTGGTCGATGTGTCGGAATAACAAGTACTTCAGTCCCATATATTTTTCCAAATTCTTGGGCTTCTGTCGCTGCAGTTCCGGTCATGCCTGCAAGTTTTTTATATAATCGAAAATAATTTTGGAGTGAAACAGTTGCTAAAGTCTTTGATTCTCGCTTTATCTGGACTCCTTCTTTTGCTTCAATTGCTTGATGCAACCCCTCAGAAAATCTTCTACCTTCAAGAAGTCGACCAGTAAATTCATCTACTATTACTACCTCATCACCACGCACAATATAATCTTTGTCCTTTTGAAATAATGTGCTAGCTTTTAGAGCTGCCTCAACATGAAATAAAGTGTCGAAGTCTTTTTCATAAATATTTTCAACTCCTAATATTTTTTCAATTTTTAAGATTGCAGTCTCTGTAAGATGCGCAGTCTTCAATTTCTCATCAATTATATAATCTGTATCTGCACTCAACTTGGTCACAATTTTCGCATAATCATAATATTTTGATGTGTCCTGTTCGTAAGGAGCTGAAATTATATGAGGTGTTCTTGCCTCATCAATAAGTACTGAATCGGCCTCATCGACTATCGCAAAATGAAAGCCACGTTGTGAGAGCTGGGCTGGATTCTGAGTCATATTATCCCGTAAATAATCAAAGCCAAACTCAGAGTTGATACCATAGGTAACATCTGCTTTGTATGCTTCCAGACGAGATACGGGCTTCAAATGTGCTAGTCTTGAATCATATGCTTCTGAGTCTGTAAACTCCGGATCAAACAAAAAAGATTGCCCAGAAATCATCGCAGCAGTAGACATTCCCAAAAAGTGAAATATTACTCCCATCCAGCCAGCATCACGTCTTGCTAAGTAATCATTTACAGTGACTAAATGTGCCCCTTTGCCATCAAGTGCATTTAGGTAAAGTGCAGCAGTTGCTGTTAGAGTTTTTCCCTCACCAGTTTTCTGCTCTACAACTTTTCCTTCATGCATAGCAATTGCAGCAATCATTTGGGCATCGTAATGTCTCAAGCCAGATGACCTCACTGCAGCTTCTCGAACTAATGCAAAGGCTTCAGGAAGAAGTTCCTCATGTGTGACTCCATCTTTTAATTTTTTCTTCAACTCAGAAGTTTTTACTGGAAAATCAGCATCTTTCAGTTTTTTTACATTTTCTTCAAAATTATTTACATTTTGAAGAATCTTTTCAATTCTGTCAATTTCTTTTTGATTGTAATCAAAAAGCTTTTTAATGAAGGTAAACATGTGATAATTCTAAACTAATATTTGTGAAATTCAATCAACTAAATAAAATAATTTGAGGGATTAAATGCCACGTGATATTTACAATATTACTGTATAAAATACTCATTTGGGATTATTAGAAGATCTTCAGCGGAAAATCTATCTTGATTTTGTTCTAAAGTATTTCTTTTCACAACTCCATGAATTGAATCACCCTCTTTCAACTTTGAAAAACCAATTTTTTCAGTTTCAAGGGTTTGAATATCCATAAGCTGAACATCTGTAGAAGATTCAATATCGAGCACAATATTCGATTTATCAACAGTAATTATTCTAATTGAGTAATCATCATTATTCACTTCTGCAATCTTACCTGAAAATACAAAATAACTGATATCTTTGTAAACTGCATTTGCAGTTATACTGTCAGCAATTTCGGGCCCAGTAATAAATACATAATCTTTATTATCAATATCTTCTTGTTTTATTTCTTTAACATTTGAACCTGAGACTTCGAAAAATTCAGTCAACGTCCCATCGATTTCAATCTCCATTTCACCTCGAGATTCAGTATTAATAACCATTAATTTTTCATCATTGCTTGCTACTACACCAGCAATTGCATGTTGAGTTTCTTTAAGTTCTTGAACTTTGTTTGCAATTTTCTCTTTTAATTGAGTTACTTCTTCATTTAATAACTCCTCATCTTGAATTGTTGGACTCTGAGAAAAAGCTATATGAGTATTTAAAAGCGACACCATAACCAGAAGTATTGTTATTGATAGAAAGTATTTTATTTTCATAAATTTAATCTAATTACTCAACTGTTGGAATGTAATAAACTGAAACACTTTTTTCTTGAGGGGTATTACTGTCTTTATAAGTACTTACAGTAATATTATTTTCTCCAACTGCAAGTGGGAAAGACGACTTAAATTCTTCTTTGTCATTTTTTAAAATTACCCTACTGACCGGTGATTGAATGATAATTAAACTTTTTGGAGTAGTCGACCCTGAAACTGTGATTTCTTTAGCGTCAACCACTATTTTATCTTCAGGTGTTTTGAGTTTCAAAATCCCCTCTTTTTCAATAACTTTTGAGGATGGTTTTTCAATCTGAACTTTTTCATTTTTGGCTACAGGGATCACTTTTGTTACTGTTCCAGTACCAACGTTCAAGAATATAATAATTCCAACCAATGCTCCAAGTCCAATTCCAAATATTACAGCAATTCCTGTTTCTCTATTCATAAAGTATTAACTAATTATAAACAATTTCTTTCAATACGTTGGGGATTATATTAATCAGATCTGCTACGTTATACCAATGACCGCTGAGTATCTCGAGTTTATCTGCTGCCCTTTTTAGTATAAATGACGATAAAACGGCAGAAACAACTGGATCGTGTTTGGCATATAACGACACAACAAGTCCTGACAAAATATCTCCTGTCCCCCCTTTGGTCAGCCCCTGATTTCCTCCCATAATAGTATATGTTACTCTTCCATCTGAAATAATATCATTTACGACTTTGAGTAGAATTACACAATTGTAATCATGAGCTGTCTGTTTCACAATTTGTTGCTGCATATCAATTGGTAGATTGGCCACCGATACTCCAAACAAGCGTTCGAACTCTAGTTGATGTGGAGTAATTATTGCAGGCATGCTCAGTTCATTGAGCCATTCCTTATCAATCATTTGTAGTGCCCCAGCGTCAATAACAAAACGCTTGTTAGGAAATTTATCAATTAAATATCTTGAAAGTTCACGAGAATAATTAGCCTCATCTTTAATTTTTATAATACTTTTAAAATTCGTAATTGGTAATTTGTGATTGCCAATTGTCTTACGCACCATTCCTGGACCAAGCAATACGGAATCATCTTCTTTGACGTAGTTCGGAATCTCAGGTTTTGGGACAATAATTCCGCTTCTAAATTTTATTTTTAGGGATTTAAAAATTTCATTATTGTCTTTAGTTGAAGAAAAATGAACCATATCAACTAGATGAGACGCAATTTCGGCAGACCAAATTGCTGAAGAATGAAATAACTCAGAACCACCAATGATCAGTACTTTTCCATTTTGCCCTTTGTGAGACATTTCAGAAGACAGCTCAAATTTACTACTAAATGGCTTTATTGAGTTTAGATCTTTTGTATTAATGTCCGACTCATTCATAACTTGTTGTTATAATTCGTAATTTATCTGACATCTGCTTTGCTATAATTATAACCCATGTCACTAACACATCGACAGCTTCGGCAAAAATTCTCCTCATTTCTCATAAACCTCGGTCATGCGGAAGTGCCACCTATTAGCCTTATTCCACAAGATGATCCAACAACGCTATTTACTGGATCTGGTATGCAGCAGTTTGTCCCTTATCTGCTTGGTGAAAAGCATCCGCAAGGTGATAAACTCCTCAATATTCAGCACTGCGTCAGAGTGCAAGATATTGAAGAAGTTGGCGACAATAGACACGACACTCTTTTTGAGATGATGGGAAGCTGGTCACTTGGTGATTATTTCAAAGTTGAGCAATTAAATAATTTATTTACTTTTTTAACTAATCCTAAATCAGGATTAGGACTGAATCCAAGAAGACTCTTCGTGACAGCTTTTGAAGGTGATGAGCAAATTCCACGCGATGAAAAAAGTATTGAAATATGGACTGATATTTTTACAAAAGTTGAAATTGATCCAAAAATTGGTGAACGAATATTTCTCTATCCTGCTGATAAAAACTGGTGGTCACGCGCTGGAGTGCCTACGAATATGCCGCCTGGTGAACCCGGAGGTCCCGATAGTGAAGTTTTTTATCAATTTGATGTCCAGCACGATCCTACATTTGGAAAAATTTGTCACCCTAACTGTGATTGTGGCAGATTTTTGGAGATTGGCAACTCTGTTTTTATGCAGTACAAGAAAATGCCGGATGGAACTTTTTCAGAACTACCAAAAATGAATGTTGACTTTGGTGGTGGGCTTGAAAGAATGCTTGCTGCAGCACAAAATGATCCAGATGTATTCAAAACAGACGTATTCATTAAAATCATTGATGGGGTCGAAACTGCGACTAATCTAAAATACAGTGATCCAGTAAATCAGCCCT
>PCVM01000049.1:2871-6046 GCA_002796045.1 Candidatus Roizmanbacteria bacterium CG11_big_fil_rev_8_21_14_0_20_36_8 | reverse complement strand
TTTTAATACCTATCCTGCAAGAATTTTTTTAGGTGATACAGGAGCTCTATCATTTGGTGCAGCGTTTGCAGTGATTGGGCTACTTCTCGGAAAAGTTTTTGCACTTCCAATAATCGGAGGAGTATTTGTTATTGAAATTCTCACATCCTTCCTACAGCTGATAAGTAAAAAATATCGCGGAAAAAAAATAATGGATGTTGCTCCTCTCCATCTGTTATTACAGCACAGAGGTTGGGAAGAACCCAAGATCGTGATGAGATTTTGGATTGTGGCAATAGTCTTTGCACTTATAGGACTTATGATCGCTTTCCTAAAGTAAAGAAAATGCTACAATTATTTATATGTCCAGTCTTAAGGATCCAAAAACTATCATACCCTTATTCATTATTATTATTTTGATTGGCGCTGCTGTCTACTTCACATATCTTATTTCAAACGGAGATGATCCACTCGTTTTGATAAGTAGTCGTGCAAGCAATGGTGGCTCTGATAATGATTTAACAAGTGACCCAGTAGATGATCTAGCTTATTTGACTCCAACAGTCTTGTATACTAATACGACGTTGACTCCAAAAGCCTCAATTACTCCAAATGTTTCAGAAGCTTTGAATCCTACTACAACACCGATTAGTACTCCGACAATTTCAATCACAGTAATTATTACCCAAATTCCCACAGAGTTGCCAATCGTTGCTTCTCTTACTCCAATTACTCAACTTCCAGTAGCAGGAATAAATGATTTTTTAATTCCGATTGTGATCGGCTCAGGGGCTTTGATAATTTTCGCATTATTCCTTTGATTACATTTTTTTTGCCATTTCAAAAAATTCATTTGGTTCAAGAGATGCTGTTCCAACAAGAAAACCATCAATTTCATTTGTTTTTAAATAAGTAGACATATTTTTAGAGTCGGCACTCCCCCCGTAAAGAAATGGAATAGAACTCGGGAGATCGAGTAATTTTTTCATTGCTAAAACATCTTCAAAATCTGCATTTGCTCCAGATCCGATTGCCGTCTCAGGTTCGTAAGCCACAATTGCCGCCGACTCATAAATCACATCTTTGTCATTTCGAATACACAGAATTGTTTTGATTTGATGCTCTGCGGCCATCGCCATTTTTATCTCAATTTCTTGCTCATTTTCATTAAAGTGCTTTCTTCTCTCACTATGTCCGATTATTGAGTAGTCCACCAATCCATCTAACGATTCTGCTGTAACTTCTCCTGTAAATTTTCCTTTTTTTACGACTGACACATTTTGACTACCAACATTGACGCCTTTAAATTTTGAAAATTCATCAACTAGATACAGGATAAATTGATGTGATGGGCAAAAAATTATTGAAAGTAAACCGCTTTCCAATTTCGATAAAACTTCCTGATCATTTTTAACCTTATTTTTGAATTCAAATACCCAACTTTTAACATGATCGTATGATAACTGAGCTTTCCAGTTTGCGACTAAATATTTCATAAGTTTAAGAAATTAAATTAATTTTTTTAATCTGATATTATTATACCCTATGGTCGATGTCTTCAAAAGTTTGAATAAAGCACAAAAAGAAGCTGTTTCTTATGTCGAAGGTCCGTCTATCGTGCTGGCTGGTGCCGGCTCTGGTAAAACTAGAGTTCTCGTTCACAAGGTTTTAAATTTAATTGAGAATCATGATGTCGATCCTAAATCGATTTTGATGATCACTTTTACAAATAAAGCTGCAAAGGAGATGAAAGACAGAATCTCAAAAGTCCGCGGAGGTAAAAAGTCCCTCGGGTATATCGGCACTTTTCACTCATTTTGTTCAATGTTGCTTCGACGAGACGGAGAACATATCGGAGTTCCTCACGACTTTACGATTTACGACGATGGAGATCAGCAACAATTATTAAAGCAAATAATAAAAAAGGTTGGATCTAAATACTCTCCTAGATATTTTTCAGGCCGCATCTCAGAAGCCAAAAATCAACTTGTTGCACCTGACAGATATCTAGATGTTTTCACTCATTACAAAGCGGCAAATATTGCACAGATTTATTTTGCTTATCAAAAAGGTCTTGATGATAATTCAGCGCTTGATTTTGACGATCTATTAATGAAGGTCGTCGAGTTATTCAGACTTCACTCCGAAGTGCTCAATAAGTACGCAGACAAATATCAACATCTTTTAGTCGATGAGTTTCAAGATACGAATGTTGCTCAATATGTTTTGGCATCAAAACTTAGTCAAAAAAATAAAAATGTCACTGTGGTTGGAGATTTTGCACAAAGCATATATTCCTGGCGTGGAGCAGATATTCGCAATCTTGAAAAATTTTCAGAAGATTTTAAAGATGCCAAAATCATAAATTTAGAGCAAAATTATCGCTCAACTCAAAACATTCTTAATTTTGCATATGATGTAATTTCTGAAAATCAAACACATCCGGTACTAAAGTTATTTACAGATCAGGCACCAGGCGAAGAAATTACAATTCGTGAGGCTGACGATGCAGAGGATGAGGCATCGTATATTGTTTCTACGATCGAAGAAATTGTTCATGAGTCAAGTTACAAAGATATTGCAGTTCTTTATAGGACAAACGCGCAATCACGGCAAATTGAAGAAATGTTTTTGCAAAGCAGCATTCCATACACTTTAATTGGTGGGACTAGATTTTATGATCGAAAAGAAGTGAAAGATGTGCTTTCATATCTTAGATTATTCGTTCATCCACATGATACTGTCGCACTAGAAAGAATTATAAAAATAGGAAAGCGAAAATTCGCAAAATTTAAAGGACTTTACGAATCCGTGAAGCATAAAATTGACGAAATTCCGACCGCAGAGCTGATGGAGATGATATTTGAGTCAACTGAATATTTGAGCTTCTATGATCCAGATATTCCCGAGGAGTATGCTCGACTTGAAAATATCCGTGAGCTAAAATCTGTTGCGCTTAGATTTCCACAACTTGTTGATTTGCTTGAACAAGTCGCGCTTATTGAATCTGAGTACTTTGAAGGAGAAAAAGGAAAAAGGAATGAAGATGGAGTGCGTCTAATGACACTTCATCAGGCAAAAGGACTTGAGTTTGATTACGTAATCATCTGCGGACTTGAAGAAGGATTGTTGCCACACGCTCGTTCAATTGATGACATTTATCAGCTTGAAGAGGAGAGAAGATTATTTTATGTAG
>PCVM01000049.1:0-2639 GCA_002796045.1 Candidatus Roizmanbacteria bacterium CG11_big_fil_rev_8_21_14_0_20_36_8 | reverse complement strand
AAATACTTACGTTCTATTGTTTTTGATGGGATTAGCGCTTATTTCTGCTTTTGTTTTTTTGAGCATGAGATCAGATTATAAGTCTCAAGCAGTTCCTGCTGAATCAGAGTCATCGCCAGCCACAAGTATCTCGACGGCGCCAATTGATACGAGTAGTCCAAACTATGCAGATTTATCTCCTGAGGAAATTCAAATTACAGATCAGGCAATTGGAAATTTGTTAAATAGTGCCCAAGGAATTACTTCTCCGATGATCTCAGTTGTATCATTTACTGCTCGTGAATTTTCTGATGCGTCACTTGACTGCCCTCAGGCAGGTCACGTTGCAGCTCAGGTGATCACACCAGGATATCAGGTGATATTATCTGCGGCTGAAAAGATTTTTGACTATCGCATCTCTGGTGAGACAGTGTTACTTTGTGAATAAATTGGAGTTTTAAACTTTTGTGGTACTATATTAGTCATGAATACTAAAGTGTATTTTGTGCTTGTTTCAGTAGTTTTGATTATTTTAATAATTGCACTTACTGTGATGTTGCAAATTCCAAATCCAAATGCAACAGTTAAAAAGACTGCAGAAGCTCAAAAAGAGCTACAAGTACTTGGTTCAAACGATCAAGCAAGCGAGGTCCAAATTACAAATCCAAATCAAGAAATTACAAGCACACTAATCGGGGACGAAACTATGAAACTAAAAAAAATTAAAAAACCAGAAATATCGATAGACCAAAATAAACTTTATTCTGCAGTTTTACAGACAACAGAGGGTGACATTACGATATCTTTTGATGTAGCAAATACTCCAATTACATCAAATAATTTTATATATTTATCAAAAAGTGATTTTTACGATAATACTATCTTTCACAGAGTCATTAATGGATTTATGATTCAAGGTGGTGATCCACAGGGCGATGGCACAGGTGGTCCAGGGTATAAATTTAACGATGAGAAATTTGAAGGGGAGTATGTACGCGGGACTGTTGCCATGGCAAATTCTGGTCCAAATACAAATGGAAGTCAGTTTTTTATAATGCATGGAGATACTCCTTTATCTCCAAATTACATAATATTTGGGAAAGTTATTGATGGAATGGATACGGTCGATAAAATTGCTACATCCGAAGTTAGATTAAGTAGATCTGGTGAAGAATCAGAGCCTGTAACTCCAGTCGTGATCCAAAATATCAAGATTATTGAGGAATGATATTCAGTAGTCTACTAAATTGATAAACGCTTTTAAGATATAATCAATATATGTCAGAGTTTACCGAAGCGCCTCCACTTATGCACAGACCTTTGAGTCAGTTAGGTAGGGTGGAACAGTCTGGAAATATCCCTGAAAGACCGATTGTTGAAAAGCTTCACCTTTTGACAAGAAAATACGGAATACCTGAAGATGATATAACTTCTCCTAAATATATCGATCTTGATGAGATAACTTATCCTCTTTATGATGAGACTGGCATGTATATGATAAAGGCAATGAAATGTGACCTTAATCCTTATTTATATGGGGCAGAATTAATCGAGAATGACGAACGACCACTTATGACTTTTGTAATGTTTGGCGGAGGTGGTTCAACCGCAATTGATAATGTTCATTTTCTTCTGAAGATTGCCGAGGGAATTAAACAATATGAAAGTAAACAAGGCTCGGAGCAAAAGAAATTTCCTGTACAAGTAAGAGTTGTTCTACTTCCTCACATCATCAGTACACCCCGTGAAATTGACACAAAAGACCCTGCAAAAGAGAAAAATTTCTCAGATACTGCCAGAATTCTTAAAAAGGCAATGGAAATCAGAGAGTTGGAAATAACTAAGGATATAGGACTTATAGGTGCCTCATCAGGAGGAGCACAAGCGACAGAACTTGCTGCAATACTACAAGATCGATGTAAATTTTTGGCGCTTGCTGATGCGGCCGGTATGGCAGATTACCCAAATTTAATTGTTGATTTCTCAATAGGACAGTTTGTAGATGTATTCAAAAAATTTAGAAATAAGGGAATGAGTGTAAAAGATTCGTTACAAACAGGTCTAAACGAACTTTATAATACTACCTCAACGAGGTATGGAAATTTAAGAAATATTCGAGACCTTATCAGAGATTATACAAATCCTGTAAGAAATAGAATCAATGAACGCGCAGCACACGCATACGGAATGGATCGGACTGGTAGTAAGGCCCTGCCAATAGATACACTTAAATTTGACAGTACGAAAAATGCTCGTGAAAACATAATCGCTCCAGTTATTTTTTCTCCTGTAATATACGCAAAAGTAGTTAATACTTTATTTGAACGATTAAAGCTCAAACAAGTGGGAATTAATACAGTTCAAGATATGAGAGTTACTCGGGATTTATCAAGTGAAGCAAGAGAAGAATTTGACAAGGAGTGTATGGCAATACTAAAAGAAGTATTTCCGGTAGTTGATGAAAGAAATATTTGTTACACACCTTTTGAATCAACCACGCATTCATCTTTCTCAATCCAGACCTTTTGGAACCAGCTCGTAGCTGAAATTCCAAAAGCAATTAGCTAAACCATCTGCTAATCAATTCTATTAATGAATTTCAAACCAAAAAACACAACTTGTTAATTCAAGAGGAATGATCAGATATTAAAAAGAAGTTT
>PCVM01000040.1 GCA_002796045.1 Candidatus Roizmanbacteria bacterium CG11_big_fil_rev_8_21_14_0_20_36_8 | reverse complement strand
AAAACAAGGAAAACAAGTTTTTTACAATGATTACTTAAAATTTAATCATACTATTGGATTGGCACTCATTGAAAATAATGATGTATTTCTAAACGATGATGATTTAAATTTTATTTTACAAAAAAACGACAATATACAATATCCAACTTTTATACACGATACTTTTCATAACATCTATTTCACAGACGAAGAAAATTTATGGCTTTATCAAACAATTACAAATATATACAAACTTGATAATAAATATAAACAGGCGTTAGCTTTTTTCGCCTTATTTCAGGCTTGTATTATCAAAAGACCATATAATTTATTTCACCGAAAAAACTTATATATTCGTACTGCTGAAGTAGAAAGAAGTTTTGGAAATAAAAAAACATGGGATACTCTGTTTGAAAAGCACTTTTTAAAGTTTGTTAATGAGGCAAATAATGCTGTTTTAGATAACAAAAAAAATAACATTGCTTTTCAAAATGATATTTTTGAGTGGAATTACAAAACTCCTGACCTTGTTTATATTGATACGCCTTACATTTCAAAAAAGGGCGTAGGAGTAAATTATTTTGATTTCTACCATTTTCTAGAGGGAATCGTAAAATACGATGAGTGGTTTAATTTAATAGACCACGAATCAAAACACAAAAAAATCAAAAATGGTAAGAATGAGTGGTGTAATAAAGGTGAAATTCATGATGCTTTTCAAAATCTTTTTACAAAATTCAAAAATTCCATTTTGGTTATTTCCTATCGTGATGACGGTATTCCTGCCACCCAAGAACTTATTGAAATGCTAGAAAAAATTGGAAAAAAAGTTGAAGTAAAAAAAATGGACTACAAATATGTTTTAAGTAATGGAAATTCAAAGGAAGTTTTAATTATTGCCCAATAACTATGGAAAACAAGCATAAACATCTTGAATTTATACAAAATATAATCAGCCGAATGGCTGGGAATTTGTTTTTCCTAAGGGGCTGGACTATTACCCTAATTGGTGCATTGCTCGCATTATTTTCAAAAAACAATAGCCCTTACTATGTTTTCTATTTTTTGATTGTTATTGTCCTTCCATATTTTGCTCCGCTATGCTACGCAAAACATCAGATATACGCGAACGTTAAGTGAAATAATTTTAGCTCCTTGTACAATTAACAAAGTTTTTATGAGTCTAACAAAGCAGCAATTTAAAGAATTTTATGATAAAGTCGGTTCGAAAATCGGCTGGGATTTTAGTAAAGTAAAGCATACCTCCGAAGGTGTCAAATGGGAACTTTACGATGAAGTTATAAAGAAGTGTAAAAAAACCGATATTTTGCTTGATATTGGTACCGGTGGCGGAGAAAAGGTATTAAAAATTGCCCAAAATTTGCAACTCGTAATCGGCATTGATATTTCTGATGGTATGATTGATACAGCTAGAAAAAACATGCTTCGCTCAAAGGTCAATAATGCTCGCTTTTTTGTTATGGATAGTGAAAGTATAAAATTCCCCGATAATATGTTTAATATAATTTCTTGTAGACATTCTGACTTTAGTCCGACTGAAGTATTTCGTTTGGTCGTTCAAGGCGGAATTTTCTTATCTCAACAAGTGGGTGAAGCTGATAAAATTAATATCAAGGATTTCTTTGGACGTGGGCAGGCTTTTGGCGTTAAGGAAGGTACAGCAATGAAGAATTATACAAGTCTTCTTAAAGACGCAGGTTTTTCTCGTGTCGAAACTCGTGAATATGACGCCATTGAATATTACGAAAGACCAGAAGATCTAGTTTTTCTTTTAAAGCATACACCAACCGTTACAAATTTTGGTCAAGAAAGCCGTGATTTTGAAAAGTTGGAAAACTTCATCAAGCAAAATATCTCGGATAAAGGTATTAAGACGAATTCTAAGCGTTATATGTTAATTGCGGAAAAGTAGGACGGAGCTAAAATTACTTTGTCTAATAACATGTTAGACGACACTCAAAAAATATTTTTCTTTTTTATAAGGGATTTTGACAAGCTTTAAAAAACTAATTATTTATTATTTCAATTATGAAAAAGATCATTGAGGGTTTCGGAAGATTTACTGGCGAACAAATAGGTGCCCCCTTTTTGGAACGACAGCGCAAAAAAATTGAACGATATAATTTAGAAATAGTCGGACAGAATAATTTAAAGTCATTACGGGGCACGCCCTTTGTTTTGGCTGCCGATCACTTAATGCCAGAAAATTCTTCAACGCAGCAATCGCAATTATCCCCCGATGCTTTTGTTCTGGAAGGATTAGTAAGAAATCTGAATAATCAAGATTAAAAATAATATCCAAATGTGATGACGGCTGGTGGGCAGAAAATATTTATAGATATTTTCAAAAATATGTTGGGCAACCTTTTGGCAACAGTCTTAATAATTGTTATTTTTATAGCACTTAAAAATACAACTGCTAAAATAGCAATCACTTCAACTCCTACCGACATGACTCAAATCCTGGTAGAGTCGAACAATTATATCGATTATTCAGATGTTAATTTAGTGAATTTACAAAATAATGGATTATCAGTATTTTTTTTGCAGCAACTTCTTGATGTAATACCTGTTCAAATCTTGAGAATGAAATTATCTCTAGGATAAAGGAAGTTTCAGCTGAAGTTAAAATTCTAAAAGTTGATTATGATAACGATCGGGAAATGAATAAAAAACATTTTATATCGACTCAACATACATTTGTAGTATTAGATAAAGACGGAAAAGAAGTTGATAGATGGGTCGGTGGGGGATTTGATAATTTAATTGAGAAAATTAAAACATTAATTGCAGAGCAAAATAACTTCTAAACATCCTTCAAATAGATTATCAAGTTTCTTGATTTCTTCCAGAGTAAACCATTGAAACTTCGATGCTTCTTCATTCAAAATTATCTCTGCGTTTTCATCTTTCATGCTGCAAAGATATGAAATGAAGATTCCTTGCCATTTTCCACGAACTTTAATGTCAATCGTGGGGATAAGTTTTACGATATTTACTTCGATTCCCAGCTCTTCATGAACTTCTCGACGGAGAGCCTTCTCTGGAGTCTCACTAAACTCCATAGCACCTCCTGGAAGTTGCCATTTCCCGTGATAATCCGAATACTTATCAATTCGTTTTGTGAGGAGATATTTACCATCGTTCTCAATCACCGGAAGTACGACTAGCTGGAAATGTTTCATAAGCGCGCCTGGCAGGACTCGAACCTGCAACCACAGACTTAGAAGGTCTGTGCTCTATCCAATTGAGCTACAGGCGCTTATTATGAGTTGCTCCCTGCCTGCCGGCAGGCAGGTATCCAATTGAGCTACAGGGTCTCTTGCCCATGAACCAGAGACTTCGTCACGGTTCAGGGCCCTGTACCGTATTTATACTGGTACAGGGAGCCGACTGTCGGATTTGAACCGACGACCTACGCTTTACAAAAGCGTTGCTCTACCGCTGAGCTAAGTCGGCTGTTTTAGCTATTACCTCTAGGCTTCTAGCAATTAGATCTTTATTTATTAGCTAATCGCTATTTGCTAATAGCTATCTGCTAATATAGTGCCGAGGGTGGGAGTCGAACCCACACACCTTATTCAGATACTGGATTTTAAGTCCAGCGCGTCTGCCATTCCGCCACCCCGGCTACTATTAGTCTCTCAATTATTTTTACATTTAGACCGTCAATTATATCAAACCAATGATGGTTGATCTACAGGATCTAATTTTATATTTATATTTAGATGACTACAACCTTTTGGTGTGACAACTCTACCTCTTGGGGTTTTTTTTAAAAAACCGATTCGTAGCAAGTATGGCTCAATATATTCCTCAATTGTTCGACGGTCCTCAGATAGTGCTGAGGCTAATGTTTCTACACCAACTGGAGTATTTTGAAATTTTTCAGCAATTGTTCGAAGATACTGAATGTCTAGATCTGACAATCCAATACTATCAATATCTAATAAGTTGAAAAGCGATTCAGTTATTTTTGAATCAAGTTCTTTGTAATCATTTACCTCAACCATGTCACGAGCTCGTTTTAAAATCCTATTAGCGATCCGAGGTGTACGACGAGCGCGATTTGCAATTTGCCCAGCAGCACTTCTCGTAATCGGAATATTCATAATTTCAGCTGATCTCTCGATAATGCTTTGTATTTCTGATATTGAGTAATAATCGAGTCTCAATAGAAGTCCAAATCGATCACGAAGTGGAGCTGAAATAAGAGCGAGTTTTGTCGTAGCCCCAACTATTGTAATTTTTGGGACAGGTAATCTGACGGTTCTTGCCGATGGTCCTTTGCCGATTATAATATCTAAAAAGTACTCTTCGATAACGGGATAAAGCATTTCTTCGACTGGTTTTGGGAGACGATGAATCTCGTCAATAAAAAGAACATCGTTATCCTTCAAGTTAGTCAAAATTGCTGCCAAGTCACCAGTTTTAGTTATTGCCGCACCAGACGTGACTTTTAAATTGCCATTTAGCTCATTGGCAATGATATGAGATAAGGTAGTTTTTCCAATTCCAGGTGGTCCGTAAAACAAGATGTGCTCTGTAGCTCCGCCACGCTTATTTACAGCATCAAGAAAAAGTTTCAAAGTTTTCACTACGGCGCCTTGACCAACATAATCTGACAGAGTCTTTGGACGAAGTTGTTTAATATCTTTAATTTTACGTTTTATTGTCATTATTTTAAGTTCGTGAACTAATTAAGCCAATTGCTTCTTTGAGCTTATCCTCAATTGAAGCATCTTTTGAAATCTTTGATAAAATATCTCCAATATCCTTACTTTCAAATCCGAGTGAAAGAAGTGCATCGTGAACAGTCTGATCTTCATTTGAGAAAGGAATATCAGGCAACAATGTGAACTCTGAGTGAAATTTCTGCGAAAGCTCAAGAATAATTTTCAAAGCTGTTTTTTTACCGAGCCCTTTAATTCTTGTAAAGTAAGCATGATCATTTTGTCGAACTGCATTTATTATCTTGTCACCTGTAGATTCGGAGACTATCATGAAAGCTGATTTTGGTCCAACGCCTTGCACTGTTAGAAGCAGCTCAAATAAACGATACTCTTTTTTGTGTTCAAAACCAAATAACATCTGAGAATCTTCACGGATCAAATGGTAGGTATATACCTCAACTTCATCATTTTCGACTATAGTTTCAAGAAGCGCATTTGTAAAATAAACCTTATAAAAAAGACCAGAAACAGTTTCGATAAGTACTTCATTTCCATCGATTTCAGAGACAGTTCCCTTTATTTTCCCAATCATATGAATAACAGTATACCAATTAGTATTTTTTTGGGGGGAATATTCATATTTAGGGACTGTCCCATTTAGGGACAGTCCCTATTTGAGGTAGTCCAAATTATGAAAGTTAATTTTAGTTAGGATTGCTGCAATAGCTTTGTCACTTCTTATAAATCTTCTTCTCAATATCATGAATAAGCACACGAGTGCGATTTACAGCATCAGGCGCGACCGATACTGAGGTGATTCCTTTTCGAACAAGAGCTTCGACAATCTCAGGATAATCTGAGGCAGCTTGACCACAAATAGAACATGTTATCCCAGCTTCCACACAAGTCTCGACAATATGCTCTAGAACTGAAACTACTGCGGGATGCCTTTCGTCATATATATTTGCAACCTCAGCGCTATCGCGATCAACTCCAAGGAGCATCATCGTCAGATCATTTGTACCAATTGAAACTCCATCAATCCCAAGATCAATAAATTCCTGAAGCATTATTGCAGCAGCTGGCACTTCAACCATTATCCAAAGTTTGAAATTCGGATATCCCAGAAGTCCATGATCGCGTATTATCTCCCGAATTCGAACAAGCTCCCAAGGAACTCTCACAAATGGAATCATAAGGTGCATGTTGTCAAAACCCTCTTCATGTAGTTGCTTAAGAGCGTCAAGCTCCATAGAAAAAACTTGAGGATCAGCGATATAACGAGACGCGCCTCTAAATCCAAGCATAGGATTTGCCTCTTTGGGTTCGTAAAGTGCGCCGCCTTTCAAATTACGATACTCATTTGTTTTAAAATCAGTAGCTCTGTAAATGACTGGCTTTTCTTTGAAAGCAACTGCAAACTTCCTGAGACCTGTAACTAGCTTTTTAAT
>PCVM01000108.1:4783-6218 GCA_002796045.1 Candidatus Roizmanbacteria bacterium CG11_big_fil_rev_8_21_14_0_20_36_8 | reverse complement strand
GGATTTGCTCCAAAGAAAAAAGGACGTCAAACATTTTTTGACACGCTCGCCCAAACAGAGGGGACCGTCGTCTTGTATGAGGCAACACATCGCATTCAAAAAACGATCGAGGAAATCGCAACAAGACAGCCCGATCGACCGATGTTGATTGCACGGGAGCTCACAAAAAAGTTTGAAACGCTCTTACGCGGCACGGCGCAAGAACTTGCTGTACGGTTGTCCTCAGAAAATACAAAAGGAGAATTTATCGTCGTGGTATCATAGAGACGCTATGAAAACGTTTTACATCACAACACCGATCTATTACGCATCAGGGGATCCACACATTGGGCATGCGTATACAAATCTTATGGCCGATATTACCGCGCGCTATCATCGCATGGCAGGTCATCCGGTCTTATTTGTGACGGGTACCGATGAACATGGAATGAAGGTACAGCAGAAGGCACAGGAAGCAGGAAAGTCACCGAAGGTTTTTGTGGACGAGATTGCGGCAAAATTTAGGGAGCTTACTGACGTGTGGAATATCACGAATGACGATTTTATACGGACCACGGAGGATCGTCACAAAGAAACGGTTGCAGTGTTTTGGAAACGCGTTATGGACGCCGGATATATCTACAAAAAGTCTTACGGTGGTCTCTATTGTGTCGGGTGCGAAGCGTTTAAAACGGAAAAAGATTTGGTGGAGGGAAAATGCCCAGATCACGATGCAATACCGGAGCCACTGGAGGAGGAGAACTACTTTTTTAAGCTTTCGGCATTCCAAAAACCATTAGAGAAATTATTTGATGAAGGTGATGCGTTCGTAACGCCGGTAGATAAACTTAATGAGATGCGTCAAATCCTTACCTCTGGTTTGGAAGACATATCCATCTCTCGATCAACAGAGAAATTACAATGGGGTATTCCGGTTCCAGGTGACGAGTCACAGGTGCTGTATGTTTGGTTTGATGCGTTAGTAAACTATATCTCTGCTCTTGGATTTGGACGTGAGGAAAATCGCATGAAGGAAGCATGGCCAGCCGACATTCATTTTGTCGGTAAAGAGATTAATCGATTTCATTCTCTATTGTGGCCTGCTATGTTGTTGGCTGCCGGTTTGGAGCCACCAAAACAGATTGCCGTACACGGATGGATTACGGTGGATGGAAAGAAGATGAGTAAGACTATTGGAAACGTTCTTGACCCATTTATGCTCGTAGAGGAGCGCGGGTTGGAGGCGATTCGTTATTTTATGACGCGTGAAATTCCATTTTATCGCGATGGCGATTTTTCCTTTGCACGTTTTGAAGATCGATACAATAATGATCTCGCCAACGAACTTGGAAATCTGTTGCATCGCGCAGTTGCTATGACGGATCGCTACCTTGCGGGCGTTGTTCCGGCACGTGCAGATTATGACGTTGCGTCTCATTGGACGGCGTACCGATCG
>PCVM01000108.1:522-4625 GCA_002796045.1 Candidatus Roizmanbacteria bacterium CG11_big_fil_rev_8_21_14_0_20_36_8 | reverse complement strand
ACTTGGTCCTCCTGCTTCCCCAATTTTCCAGATAAGTTATCGAGTTGATTTTGGTACTAGAATAGTCGGTAATGAATTTTGGCTTGCTCAGAGAGGTAATAATAAATATTCAGTGGATCATGGTTCGTATTTTCAATTCGACTATGCTAGACCCCAGTTAAGCAATCAAACAGTCATAGATGGTGTTATAAGCGCCGTTGGCTCTTTTGTCCAAGAAGGTATTCCTCAACCCAAAGATACTCAAGGAGAAAGATATAGATCTAATATTCTACCCAGCCATGGGCAAATATTTTAATTAAAAGTGCGTCAACCTCCCGCCCCCGAGGTGAGCAACAAACCTTCACGCTACCAAGTAGTCCTTTGGTATGGCTCATGGTTGGAGCTGCAATTATCAGTTACGGTGTCTTTGAACGCGGTCGATTTTATGCGGCAAAACTACTGGATGCCTCAACTATGACGGTTATCGGAAACCTCGTTGGTGTAATTTCATTTCTCGCTTCAATATTCCTCTATTCTGAGGCGTTAACTGGAGAAAAAATCTTGGGCAGCATATTGGTATTATTTTCACTAATTCTTGTAACATACCACGATAATAGTGCAAAAAATGTATCTCTTAAGGGTGTTTTAATTGCAATAATAATCAGCATTTTCGCTGGAATAGCAGTTTCTTTTGATAAAGCAGGTGCAACGTATTTCAACCCCGCTCTGTACTCACTTGTTATGTGGACATTTCCAATTCTGTTTGTCTTGTTTCCAAGTATTCCTCTTCTAACTCTCAAAAGAGAAGTTCAAAAAACTACCTGGAAAATTCCTTTCTTAGCTTTAATAAATATCGCGGCATATTACTTTATGCTCAGTGCGCTGAAACTCCATGAGGCGACCATGATCATTCCCATTCTCCAAACTTCTACTATTTGGACAGTGGTTTTAGGAATATTAATATTGCATGAGCGGGAAAATATGTGGAAAAAAATACTCGCTGCATTAGTAGGATTTATAGGGGTAGTATTTCTAGTCTGGTGAAATATTATCTGTTCTTATTTTACAACTAAATGAATTTTTTTCGGCATTTTTAAAAATAAGAATCACACACGTCAGTGCACAAAATACTCCTAAGATACTGAAGCTTTGTGTGATCATATTAAAATCAGTTTTGGAATAACCATAACGTGGCATACCTCCATGAGAAATTATCTAGAATATCGAATGGTTTGTCAAAAATATTTTGACAATTTGAGATAAAAACAGAAAAACAAATTGAGCTAAAACTTGAAAGAGCCAGTAATGAATCGTGACAGTCCCTACGAATACACGCCATGTCTTCCTGAATGGGTGCCAATATCCAAGATATCTATCAAAAGCCTATTGCTATTATCAAAATCCCAAATGAGCCGAATATCATCGGTTACCCGACTACTCCACTTAGCGCCATGCTGACGAGTATTCACTTTGTGTGATTTGAGAGATGGGTAGAAGGGGTCGGTCATGAGCAGATAAAGAGCTTTGCGAAGTCTTTTTTCTCTGATTAAGTTCCCTTTAATAATTGCTCTATAAGAAGATTCATAACTTTGTGCAAAGTCCAAGTTATACATACTATTATAATGATTTGAGATACTCATCTAGCTCTGCTTTAGTTCGAACGGTAGTATGTCTTCCCGCTTTCAAATCCTCCATCGCTTTCCCGATCCTTTTCTCTGTTTCCTCATCGACTAGTTCAAGATCGCCTGACTTTATCAAAATTGTCGTCAATTTTTTTAATAAATCCATAGAAATGACCGCACCTGCCGGTTTATTATTTCTCATCACTATAAAAGGCTCATTGGTCATTTTTGCCTTATTAAGAACCTTGGTATATGATGTTTGCAATTCTCGAGCAGAAACGGTATTGAACATATTTTATTGAGAATGAATAATCTATGATTTCATTATAATAGTGATAAGTTTGTATTGCAAGTTGATATATAATTGTCATCAATACACAGCCACAACTCTGACCCACGATGCATCAGCCTGTAATTTCATCGGGAGAGCAATGACCTCAAAATTAGGAATATCCAACAACTTCTCCAGATTCACCAGATTCTCAATGATCAGAATACTATTTCCTAATAATATCTTGTGAGTTGGAAACGGGGGCGCATCGGGACCAAGAATATCCATTCCAATTATTTTTACTTGCGCCTTTACCATTTCTTCCGCAAATGCTTTGGTAATGTTTGGAACGTTTTCATAATATTTTTTATTCCGATAATTTTTACCAAAATCTGTGTAAACAAGGACGATTGATCCTTTCTCAATTGTTTTCCCATTTTGAATCATATGAAGCGGTGCATCCATGTGCGTCCCCACGTGCATCACGCTCGTAAGCTCGTGATCGTTGTATCCGTCCTTTTCGAGTGTCGTAATCTGGTGTAGTTTTGGGAGAGGATCGCCCAGATAGACAGGCATGTTGTCTGTAAATGTATGGGTAAGATCTATAAAATTTATATGCCAATTATATCATTCAATGACTCAAGACATTGTTTATCAAGAAACTACTAAGTTTATTTTTTTCGGCATATGAAAGATGAGTATCACAGATTCTACAACACAAAATATCCCCAAAATACTAAAGCTTTGGGCATTTCCAAATACCTGAGCAAGAATTCCTGCAATCATTGGCCCAAGCATCCACCCAATGTTATAAAACAAGTCAATAATGCTTTGAATTTCTTTTTCATACCGTTGTGTTTCAGAAATATAATCAGCATAGGCGCCATTGAGCGCTGGAAACGAAAAACCGATACAGATTGATGCAAGAGTGACCAAAAGAATGAGATGTACGGGATTTGTGAACAATACAAACAGGGAAAGGAAGCATGATCCCAACAAAAATGCATAGAGGGCTGTTCTTTTTTTCCCATATCGAATGGTGACTGATCCGACAAACCACCCAATCACGAGTGACGGGAAGCTATATGCTGCCAAAAGAAGACCGCCAAACTTGCCAAATGCCCCACTTTCCGCAATCAGAGGACCAATTGTCCAAAAAAAAGCAAAGGAAGGATATACATGTGTATTCCATCAAAAATTGACCAGAAAAATATCATGGAAAAAGCTCGATACATGAGAGAGTGCTTTATTCCGTACGAACGTAGAATATGTATTGTGTGATGATACGTGCGCATATTTTTCTGCCACTTACTCAAACTGCAATCCCAAGAGTATCTGATCCCGAATTGCCTGAACATCAGGATTTGTACTTTCACCATAGGCTCGTACCATATAGACGTGCGTATTTGTCGCAAACACATAATACATGTGATTTGCATCAAACGTCCCTCCCTCAAACGTTGCTGTTCGCACTTCTCTTCCCCACAACCCTGCCCCGCCAACCGTTTTGAGCTTAATGACCGAGTAATTTTGGAGGAGATCATTTTGTATTTTTACAAAAAATGATTCTGTCGTGAATTTTTCAGTATTATCTGCACAATAAACTTCGACTGCTGAGGAAACATAACCACTTGCCGGAAGCTCAGGATTTTTAAAAATGGCGCGAGACATATGATTTAACATCAATAGTTTACTGCCTGCATCTTCAAATATCCAGTATTTCCCCTCATCATCAATCGAGGATGGTGGTGTGTTTGGATCTCGAGGAATGATATATGGCTCCTCTATCGGAGGTATTGCAAAAGTCGTTCCGCAAACAATGCTTTTCTCACGACTCCAGTCATTGTGAATAGTTGCATCTTCATCAAGTACCGCTGATGGACTCGCTTGTGTATTTATTGACGGAAGAACCGTAATACCTTCATCATTTTGAGAATTTACTTGAATAAGTGGCGTTGTGTAAAAGTAATACAAATACCAACTCCCTACTCCAACAACACCCAAAACCACCATCAAAAAAAAGAATATTACAAGCATTTTTACATTTGAATGTAGCTTTTCGAGCAGATGATCTGGAAGCGGAGTGTGATTCTTGGTAGGAAAATAGTCAAATGAATTTTCAAGCATATATTTCAGTATTCCAGATTGGATTAAGGGATGCAAGAGGAGAGGGTATTTATGCAGGCCCGGGAGGAATCGAACCTCCATCAAAGGTTTTGGAGACCTCTATT
>PCVM01000108.1:0-414 GCA_002796045.1 Candidatus Roizmanbacteria bacterium CG11_big_fil_rev_8_21_14_0_20_36_8 | reverse complement strand
AACCTTCAGATCCGCAATCTGATGCTCTATCCAATTAAGCTACGGGATCAGGATACATTAGGCTCTATTTTATCACGAAGTGAAAGTGAAAGAAAGCCCGCAGAATAAGCTTCTCTTGATAAGCAATCCGACATGAATATTGAAATTCTATATTCTAAATAAAATAATTAGATGAAAAGAAAATAACAATCTGCAATTAGAATGACAAGACAATAAATTTTATTAAAATAGTCTTCACGAGATCGCAGCTTGAGTAATCCGTTCTACCCAATCCTCCTTCATTCCCTCCGTATCAAGCGCCGTACGGTCAAGATCGAGAAGGTGACACGCATCTGAAATCACTTCAACAGTATCAAATGTATTGATACGACGAATTCCATTTTGTATTGGTCCAAATGATATCCACTGTGGATA
>PCVM01000070.1 GCA_002796045.1 Candidatus Roizmanbacteria bacterium CG11_big_fil_rev_8_21_14_0_20_36_8 | reverse complement strand
GATTCCAGCAACTCCAGTTTCCGCCATTTTCAAAGCTATCGTTTTAAAATTTTTGATCGTATCAGCAAACATGCTTCCAATAAGTGGAATAGACAATGTTTTTACGGCTTTTTCAATCTTTTCGATTGATCCATCAATTCCGGGATTTGAAAGCCCGACAGCATTTTGAATACCTTTTTCCCAGACAATAACTGTAGGATTTGCATGACCACTTCTTTCAACTGAACCAATAGACTTTAATGTGACTGCGCCAGCGCCATTCTCTTCGCAAAATCTAAGAGATGCAGAACTTACTCCCATAATACCCGAGGCAAGAATGGTGGGATTTTTGAGTGGGATTCCGGCGAGGTTTATTGAGAGATCGAGCATAAGAACATTATATCATTTCAAAGCTTCTGTAATCTCATTATCTCCACGTCTTTTTTCAGGAGGAATAAATTCAAGCCCCAAAAAAGAATATAGCAACTCTTCATTTGCGAATTTCATAACTTCTCCACTTTCAAGATTTTTAAGGCCATACTCATTTAGTGAATATCCTTTTTTTAATGCATGCTCTCTCAATTTAATATTATGCGCTTTGCTGCCTGTGAAATACTGAAGCATTGTGCCGTAACCATCCTCATCATGAACTCTGAGGTCGACTCGGATATTTTCATCAATTAGAATAGAGGCTTTTGCGTCGCCAGCCGCTTCAACCGACCGAACGCCTGGATATTTTAGAAAGTGCTCTATGATTTTCAGATAGGGATAGTCCCGTTTCGGGACTATCCCTTTTTTATAGGACGTTTCAACAACTGCGGCGATATCGATATCCCCTATCGTTTTTTCCTTTCTTCGAAGAGAACCTAAGGTGTCAATTCTTTTAATGATTGGACTGAGTTTTTTTAAATATAAAACGATTTCATCTGCTATTTTTTCTGCATTTTTGAATGGTATTCTCTCCTCTCTTTTATCTTTTCGCTTAAATAACTCAATTCCTTCGATGATATCACTTTGAGATTTTTCACCAAATCCAGGCAACTCTGCGATCCGCCCATCATCTGCGATTTTGCATAAATCATTTATTAAAGTTTGATCATTTACTAGTCCAAACTTAAGTACTAATTTGAAAGCTTTCTTGGGACCCATTCCAGGAATTTTCATCAAAGTAAAAACAGTAGAGGGAATCATGGCGAGAATTTCTTCAAAGCGCTCTGATCTCCCACTCCGAAAATACTCATCCAGTTTTGAACCAATACCAGGCCCAATTCCTGGTACTTTTTGAAGCCTACCGATCTTCCAGACTTCATACAAATTTTCAGGCATTTGCTCGACAATATCAGCAGCTTTTTGGTATGCAATTATTTTAAAACGATTATTTTTTTCTGACTCAGATCCCTCAAGCAGTAGATACACTGTTGCAACATTTCGAAGAAGTTGAGAAATTGATTTGTTTGAAAACTTTTCGCTCATATTATTCTATTCTACTAGATACTATAATTTGCCCACTTTCTAATATTTTAAATCCACGAATTGGGAGCGAGTCGCTTGCTGTGTAAAACTGAGTTTCAGCAGGAGAAAAATCCGAGACAGTACCTTCATACTTTGCCATCTGAGCGTCATCGACTCCAAGTTTGTTTTTTAGCATATCAATAACCATACTAGACAATTCCTGAAACTTCCTCAGTTTGGTATCCATCTCCTCGCGACTCGATATATCGCATCCGGGTTTGACTGAACTGACGTGTAGTAACAATGCATTTTTTTCATCAATTATTTGCTTAACTCTTTTGTGAAAAACATGCTCTATCAAAATATTTTCTTCAGGGCTATGTTTCCATCTTTTCATGTATTTTTCCGTATACCTATTCAGCCTCGCGATATATAGCTCATTGATAATAGCATACTGTTTCTGGATTATTGCTTCACCAAATCGCTTAAATGCAATCGCACTAAGCATGACGTGCTCACGGGTGAATTTATAGATTTCTGGGTCATCTGCTATAAATGAATTTTCTCTGAAGCTCCCAGCATACACGAGCTCCCAGAAGATACGCTCATCATCACCTCGGAGAGAACCTCCTTCATTTCCCATGACTGCTTGGAAAGATTCTTCGACAGTACGACTACTATCAGAAAATGCGCTCAAAGGCCGCTGCAGTGAATATTGTGTGAGTAGAGTTCGTGTAATTTGATCGGTATACGGACTGATCATGTCAGATATATCTGCCCAGTAAGCAATTTCAGAAAGATCTACAATACGCTCTCGTGTCTGCTGGGAAGACTGATCTTGAGTGTCAAACAACGGATTTTCATCATTTGCCAAACTATGTAAAATCTCTAAGTGCTCTTCTTCAAAACTCGGATCAAGCCCATAGAATGACCCTGGAATGGCATTGTGATGCTTCGATTTTGCTCTGTCCAACACATATATGAGCTGGCTCGGTGAAAGTGTAAAGACGTCGAGTTGGTCGTTAATAAATGAATTATACAGCTCCCCTCCTGAAAGTGGGATCTGCTTGCCGTTTTCAATCGTATATCCCTTTGAATTGTCTTGATTAAACGTCTTATCAAACTGTTCTGGCTCGTCATGCCGAAGCATCATGATCGCGGAAGATGACATAATTCGTCTGGCTTGATCCAGAGAAATTCCCGTAGAATCAGCGATATCTTGTGCAAGCGCAAGAGCTATAACAGCAGCTGCAATACCGTGTCCCCTCTTTTCACTAATAGATGTTGTCCTATCCTGATCTCTGAGATATTTTTTCGAATCTACATTGCACAATGCCGTCATCTGCTGATCGAGATCGTGAAGATAATGAAATAGGGAAAATGCCACGATATCCTCTTGAAAACCAAGCGCACAAGTATCAAACTTCCCTTTTTGTAGCATCATTCTGAGCGCCCACTCTGCGGCTTTTTCCACATGCCGTGAATGATGGTGTCCATGATGAGCGAGCTCAGGATCATCCATAGCTCTTCTTAGTTTGTTCCCAAATGCTGAATTTTCTTTGTGTAAAAGAAAAGATCGGAGAGTATTAGCGAAGGCTTCTCCATAATCCACTTGGTCATAGTTGCCGTTTGAAGTTTTAATATCAATGGCAGTCGGTATATCTGGAGGAAATAAAGGTAGATTCAGCTCTTGCATGTGTTATTATAGCTTATAATACTTTTATGTGTGCGCGTGTGGAGTTTATGATATATAATACGCACAATATGAGCCCTGAAGCACAACATAGATACAAAATATATACACAAATGATGCCTGGGTCTGTCATGCGTCTTGATACTATACACCCTGTCCCAAAATCACCGATAGGATTCGACGAAATACTCACAACAATGGGTTCTCATGGGTTTAATAATTTAAAACAATTTGTTTCTCGATTAGGACTCGATTCTCAAGATTGGCTCATGATCGACCCCGATCCCAACTGTATGCCTTTTACTTTACTTATGGGCAAACATGGCGGCGATGTGCAAACACTTGGTGAAGCTTCATCCACAATTCTTACAAGAACAAATGTGAACGGTGTTTTGCAAGTACAATTTGCGTCTGCCCTGCTGGACTTAACCGGGAACTGGAGAGTAGTCACAGCACACTATGACGGTTTAGATGGTCTTCAAGGAGCAGACATATCAGTATCAAAAAACGATCTCCCGATCCCAACTAATCTTGCAGATCTTTCACAATATGCTTTTCAAACTCTCGATCTATCTCAAAATGATTCATATGTGCTAAATGCTGCAGGTGTCATTACACCACGTATGATGATTAAAACAGGCGACCCACAACATCCACATGCAGTGCGTTTTGTAAGGAAAAACGCCACGACTATGGAATTAATTTCTTATGGCATTATTGATACTAGTACACCAGTTGAAGAAGCTGGGTTTCAATGTGCCGATCCTGACAATTCAGATAATTTCACCTTCAGTCAGCGCGGTGTGTGGAGCTTGTCGCTTCCCTCGAGCCTCTCTGTAAATACTCATTCCACTTGACCGCATCGCACCATGCAATAACTTTGATTGCATTTTCTCCAAAATCATTCTAAGATATGACAACTATGCACACTCCTTTCATCCTCGGCATTGCCGGTGGCACCGGTTCTGGTAAAACAACTATTTCTGAAAAAATTCAGGACTATTTTAGAGATAAAGCCGTCTACATCCCCCATGATCGCTACTATAAGGACCAGTCGGAAAAATCGATGGAAGAACGGATCAAGACAAACTATGATCACCCCGATGCACTCGAGACTGATTTATTTATCGCTCACCTCAAACAGCTTCTCGACGGAAAATCGATCGATGTCCCCATATATGATTTTACCAATCACACACGAAAAGCCGCCACAACAACCCACGCTGATCCTGCCCCACTCATCATCATCGAAGGTATTTTGATATTTGACGATCCAGCTTTACGCGATTTGATGGATCTGAAGGTTTTTGTCGACGTCCCTGCTGATATTCGTATTTTAAGACGCGCAAAACGCGATTTTGAGGAACGTGGTCGGACGCTCGACTCTGTGTACGCACAGTACATTGCTTTTGCACGACCAATGCATGAGAAATTTGTCGAACCCACGAAGGAATTTGCCGATATCATCGTCCCACGTGGTGGAAAGAATGAAAAAGCGGTATCAACAATTATTCATACTGTTGAGAAGAGATTGAAAGCAATTTAGCAGTTTAGCAATTTAACTTATATGTCAATCCACTGGAACTTCAAAGATCTAATCATCGGAGAAATTAAAAAAAATGGGGGATGGGTAAATGCTCACGCTCATATTGACCGTGCCTTCACCATCAGCCCAGATAGTCTCGATATTTACAAAAAATACATGCTTGAGGAAAAATGGGATATTGTTGATGCTGTAAAACACGCTTCAGAAGATGAGTATTACAGGCGGATTTCAAAGGCGCTTGAGCTCATGATAGATCAGGGAGTAACTGCAGTTGGATCATTTATCGATGTTGACCCAATTGTAGAAGATCGTGCGATTAAGGCTGCACTAAAGGCAAAAGAAAGTTATCAAGACCAAATAGAAGTGGTATTAATCGGACAAACATTGAAGGGCGTTATAGAACCTGCAGCTCGAAAATGGTTTGATATTGGCGCTGAGATGGTAGACATTATCGGAGGGCTTCCCAAAAGGGATGAACGTGATTATGGTAAAGGCGAAGAGCATTTTAATATTTTACTTTCTACAGCTAAAAAATTAGGGAAAATGGTACACGTTCACGTAGATCAATTTAATCTCCACTCTGATAAGGAAACAGAGATGCTTGCAGATAAAACTATAGAGTACGGTATGCAAGGCAAGGTGGTTGCAATTCACTCAGTGTCACTTGCTGCGCACCCAAAGGCTTATCGCAAGAAAGTGTATAAAAAATTACAACAAGCTAAGGTTATGATTATCGGCTGCCCTACCGCCTGGATCGATGCCCCACGACATGAAGAGAGCCAGCCATTTCACAACGCACTCACCCCAGTTGATGAGCTCGTCAAACATGGTATCACTGTTGCGATAGGCTCAGACAACATCGCAGATTATATGCTTCCGTTTACCGATGGCGATATGTGGAGCGAACTGAAGCTTATGGCAATTGGCAATCGTTTTATGGATCTTGATGAGTTGGTCAAAATCGCCACTGTTAACGGGAGAAAAGTTCTGGGGATAGCATAAACAATTCAACTGAATGTATGTTTGAAAGACCTTCGTTTATGGGTGCGCTTATCGCAGGCACAAATGGTGGAACAATCGGATATACAGAAATGACTATTCAAGGATCATGTGCCATTGTATCAGTAAGCACTATTACGGGAACAACTGGAACTGAGTTTGCAGTTGAGGCTACTCTACAAGACGGAACAATTGAAGTCAGCTATTGGACTTTGGATGGTTGCCACATATGTGGCAACCATCCACCACTCATACAAAATCCGCAAATCTTTTGGTCAAAATAATCACTTCTTCACTCGTCCTGCCTGCAATTTCTTCACAATCTCTTTTGCAACTTCAACGGATGTCACCATTTTCACGTTGTTTTTAACCGCCATCTGCCTTATGACTTGTCCATCGGTAAGTTCTTTGTCTGAACGCTCTTCCT
>PCVM01000089.1:4489-6351 GCA_002796045.1 Candidatus Roizmanbacteria bacterium CG11_big_fil_rev_8_21_14_0_20_36_8 | reverse complement strand
CAATCACGGCCCCAGTCGCGAAATGATCTAATGGACTTGTGGATCAGGGGATTGTCAGTGATTATCGCGCCGCCTTCACCCATAGTATTGTGTAAGAAGAGCCCAAGAAATCCACCATAAAAATTTTCTTTACCAGGCACAGAAAAATCATACACATATTCATCTGAGCTATATTCTAGTTCTTCTATATCTCTAACTTTCAAGAATGATAAATCGCCAGTAACTAATGCATGTAATTTATTATCTGTTATTACATATTTTTCGAGTCTTTTTTTTGATATAACTTGCTGGTCTTTACTAACGCTAATGTATTTTCTAAAAATTGGCAGTAAAGGAATTTGGTCTGCGAAATTATTACGATCTTTACTATTTTTATTGATAATTGTTTTGTTTTGGTACACATAACCACTAAAACACAACGTAAAATTTTCGTTATTGGATGTAACTGTTCCTTTGATTTCTTTATCTATACTTGATTTATTTCGTCGATAATAGGACGCGCTTATACCAATCATAGAAAGAAGATATTGAAAATCATTCAATAAATCCTTTGAAACACTAGTGACATCAATCCTATTTGTATTGTCTTTCAAGATTCTTATTGAACCATCTCCTTTTGTATATCCGTAAACAAATGATTTTATACATTTATCATTAACATGAAATAGAATGTTTGGAATTCTTTTATTTTTTGCTCCTTTCCTAATATTAAAAACTTCTCTAAATACTATTTCTAGATTCTTCGATTGAATTTCTACTTGCGCACAGTTATGTTGATTTATATTTACAGACGGAGTTGTATTAAACAATTTTTTTGATATCTCAATAGTATCTTCAATCAAATCGACTTCGCTTTTGTTAAAAGAAAGTATCAAGCCATTTTGATAAGAACCTTCTGCCATAAAATATCCCAATAATCTACAAAGTTTTTCATTGACTGGAATCCGCGCTGGGATTTTATTTGACTGAGATATTCCAACTTCAATATGTTCTTTGTCGAGATCAAATTGATTTAAATATTTAATCGGTAATGCATTTCGTGATTTATACTGGGATGCATAATCACGATTTTTTATTTCTTTTATGTTTTTAAGTGAAAAATTGGAAATGTAAGCATTTTTAGTCTTAAAATAATCGACAACATCTATATATGTCAGAATTGAGCTCTTTGGAATATGATTAGTGCTAACAATGTAATCATCAATAGTAATCTCTCCAGCTGCTTTAGGAACTATATCCGCTGTTTTTTGATCAATGATAAAAACACTATGATCTTCAGTAACTTCGACCGATCTGCCATGCTGAGTAGTTATTTTCAATATTTTTTTTGAAGCTCCTAGTTTATGTCTTAAAATGGCAGATGGAGTTGTCCAATCAACATCATTATCTTTATCAAAAGACAAAACTTTAATTTTTTGAGGTTTATGAGAATATTTTTTATATATGTTCTCAATATCGTCTAATCTCCATGCTCCATCTTCATCAAGGTAGGGGATAGGTGTATCTTTAGTACAACTCATCTGATGTGCCGGGTAAAAGCTATAGGTAGCAATATCTCCAAATGTACCAACCAATTTGCCGTCATACTTTGACCCCAAAGCATCACAGCTATCCTCAATAAGCCAAAGATTGTGCTTTTTGGCGATGAATTGGACTTTTTCTAGGTCAAAAGGTATCCCGAGAGTATGTGCCATCATGATAAGTTTTGTACGCGAAGTGATCGCTTTTTCGATCTGATCAACATTCATATTTAAAGTTTTTGGGTCAACATCCAGAAATACTGGAGTTAGTCCAAACTGGATCCCTGGGTTTACGGTAGTAGGGAAGCCCACTGCAGCAGTGATAAACTCATCACCCTTTTT
>PCVM01000089.1:0-4471 GCA_002796045.1 Candidatus Roizmanbacteria bacterium CG11_big_fil_rev_8_21_14_0_20_36_8 | reverse complement strand
AACTGATGAGGTCAAAGAATACAAGGCGACAAGATTGGCAGAAGATCCGGAGTTTACGAGCGAGACATAGCGTCGACCCATAAAAGCCTTAAACTTTCGTTCAAAGTCCTTTGTAAACCGTCCCTCAGTCCACCAACCGTCACGAGCGGCTTCGATGGCATTGTTAATCTCCGCCTCGTCATACACTTTTCCGGAGACGGGGACATAGGTTTCTCCTGGTATAAATTTAGGATTCATAGTGGTTATATTAAAGATATTTACTAATAATTTTAAGATAATTTTTAAAAAAATCATCTACAAATTGCCTATCACTGATGAAATTATTCAGATCGTATGATAATTTTTGTGGTGTAACTACTTTTTTTATTCTTTGAATCAATACATTTTTCAGTTCCTTTTTGTCTTTAATTCCTGCAGTTTTATTCAACATTTTGAAGTTTGGTTCTATTCCTTTTTGAAGAAACCAAAAAAGATCATAAAAATCCCTACCTTTAATATCAATTTGACTTTTTTGATCTCCAGATCCTTTAATCCAAACTCGAAAAAGCAAGGCATTGATTTTTCCACTCATTAAAGATGGCATATCGTAATGATATGCAATAAAATTAAACCCGTATTTTGATATTGGGGTCAAAGTATATCCTGCGTTGGGGCTAAGCTCATCTGAAGTTTCAATTTTGACATAAAGCTTATCGCTTTCAGAAGAACCTGCAAGACCTAAATCTTTCAAAAGGGGAAATTTAAGATACAGCCTAATAGTCGATTGTATTTTTGTTTCCAGTTTGGAATAATATTTATTCTTAATTTCTTTTTTCAGATATTCATCCAGTTCTCCAAGAACATCAACACCTATGATATTTTTATCATAATCAAAGTCCAAATCTTCGGATAATCTTGGGAGATTGTCACAAATCCTCAAACAAGACCCGCCCTTGAAAACCAAATTCTTCATTTTTTTATGATTATAAAGGAGGGATAACACTAAGTACTGGATATACTCCTTGAGATAATTTCTTATCAAAGATGTACTGTTTCCTTGTAATTTTTTTTCTTGGACAATGGTTTTGAGAATTTGTTCAATCATAATATTTTTTTTTAATCAAACTAACAACTTCCAAAACTCTTTTATTTTTTGAGTCCCTTGCATATTTTTCTACATTTTCAAATTCCTTGTTGGCCAAATTTTCCCAATTTATTCGGAGTTCTTCAATTGAATTATCTGAAATTAAAGCATTTCTAAAAAATCTCAAATATAAATAATCAAAAACTGCTTTTGATTTGCTAGCTATCATGATATTAGCTGAGTAAAATTTTACAATTTCATAACCAAAAAAAAGTCGAGGTCCGATTGAATAATAGTTGAAATTGCCCAAAGTAGTGTCAAATATTTTAGTTTTTCTTGTGGTAATACTACTTATTCCATAAACCGCTTCTGTCAGAAGGTTGTATTTGCTCATCACATATTCTCCGGAGATGTACGAAGGCTCATATATTTTGTTTGCCAAATACTCCAAATATAAGTCTTTATTTTCTTCTTTTTCAAATCGAGATCTGAGTATATACACTCCTTTTTTCAAAGGGATAATTAATTTTTTCTTTGTCCAATATTTAATATTGAAACTCAACGTATCTTCATTTTTTTCCCATTGTCTGAGCGACTCTTTTGTAAAGAGTAGTAAGTTGTTTAAGTAGTCAAGATTGATTTTTTTCATATGTTTACTTGTTTCTCAATTGGTAGATTTATTCTACCAAATCGGAAACAGGTTGTCAAATATAATTTATTTCAGAATTAGTAACTATTGGTACTAAAAGTAGAACGGACTATATGTTAAAATATACATTGTACACCAATATAATCATTATTCCTACTTTCATTCCATGAAAAAAGTAAAACTTTCAGACTTTGTTATTGAGACAATTCGTAAGGTTGGCGTAAAACACTTTTTTCTCATTTCTGGAGGGGGAAATATCCATCTTGTAGATTCATTGGGTAATGATAAAGATTTATCTTATGTCTGCAATTATCATGAACAGGCTTCGGCAACTGCGGCAGAGGCTTATTCCCGTATTACAGGTAACCTTGGTGTTTGTCTAGTTACAACGGGACCAGGAGGTACAAATGCAATAACAGGAGTTCTTGGCGCATGGTTAGATTCAATTCCTATTCTTGTCATATCTGGACAAGTTAAAAGAGAAACTATAGGAGCAGGGAAAATTGCAAGACAGTATGGAGATCAGGAAATCAATATAATAGATCTTGTTAAACCAATCACAAAATACGCCGTCACTGTGATGGAACCAAATGAAATCGAGTACCATCTAGAAAAAGCTATACATATTGCAAAATCAGGTCGTCCAGGACCAGTTTGGCTAGATATTCCGCTTGATGTACAGGGATCATTTATCGATCCCAAAAAGTTAAAAAAGTTTTCTCCAAAAAAAACTGATTTGACTTATGAAACTGATAAAGCTTTGATAAAGAAATTAGTTGCAAAGACTATTGAACAACTCAGCAATTCTAAAAGACCTGTTTTGTATGCTGGAAATGGCATCCGTCTTTCAGGATCAGCTAAGGAGTTTTTAAGACTAGTAAACATGCTTAAGATTCCAGTTCTAACAAGTTATGCTGGATATGATTTGATTCCATCTGACAATCCTTATTTTTATGGAAGAGCACATGCATTTGGTCAACGAGCGGCAAATTTTGTTTTACAAAATAGTGACTTTTTATTATCGCTTGGAGCAAGACTCGATATTAGAACTATTGGTTATACATATAAAGCTTTCGCGCGCAAAGCATACCACGTCATGGTCGACATTGATAAACTGGAAATTAACAAGCCTATTCTTTCACCCAACTTGGCAATAAACTGTGATGCAAAGGATTTCATCAATGAGATGATAAAACAACTTAGTGAAAAAGAAATAAAGTTGAAAACTAATAAAAGTTGGATGACATATGGAAAAGATCTTAATAAAAAATATCCAGTCGTACTATCTAAATACTGGAGCGAAAAAAAATATGTCAATCCTTATTGCTTTATAGAAACAATTGGAAAACAATTAGAGAATAATGAGCTAATTGTTTTATCAAATGGCGTAGGCCCATTAAACTGTTCATATCAAGCTCTTGTTATCAAAAAGGGTCAACGAGTAATTCTTAACAACGGTTCCGCTCAGATGGGTTACGGACTTCCAGCAGCAATAGGAGTAGCATTTGCCATGAATAAAAAGAAGCGAGTTATATGTTTTGAAGGAGATGGAAGTTTGCAATTAAACATTCACGAGTTGCAGGTAATGAAACACCATAATCTTCCCATTAAACTTTTTATCTACAGCAATGATGGATATCAGTCTATTGTTAATACTCAGAAAAACTTATTTGATGGAAAATTTACGGCAGTAAATTCAGATTCTGGAGTTAGTTGTCCAGATTTTGTGAAAATTGGAACTGCTTATGGTATCAAATCAATACGTATTAATAATCACGACGATATGAAAGAAAAAATTAAATATGTTTTGGAATACCCAGGTCCTATAATCTGTGATATTAATGCAGTTCGAGATCTTATGCTATCACCGAAATTAATGGCAAAAAAACTACCAAATGGGCAATTTGCTTCTCCTCCGCTTGAAGACCTGGGACCGTTTCTGCCTCGTGATGAATTTAAGAAGAACATGCTTATACCTTTATGGGAAGAATAAACTCTAAAAATATCTTTTTAACGGGTGCAAATGGATTTATTGGTAAAAACTTTCAAGAATGCTTCAGTGAAAAATATTATATTTTTTCACCTAGCCACATGGAGCTTGATTTACTAGATGAAAAGGCAGTTTTTGAATTTGTTAAAAACAATAAAATCGACATCATCGTTCACTGCGCCAACGTTGGGGGAGGGCGCGATAGTCTGGATGAGACTGATGTAGTTGAGAAAAATTTAAGAATGTTTTTTAATATTGCAAAATGTAGCGATCTGGTTGAAAAAATAATCCACTTTGGATCAGGCGCTGAGTATGACAAATCAAAACCTATAATTGATGTACGGGAAGATGATTCGAATATCTCAATTCCGAAAGATCACTATGGATTTTATAAATACATCTGTTCAAATTTTGTGGACAATTCAAACAATATTATTAATCTGAGATTGTTTGGAGTTTATGGAAAATATGAAAATTATCTTTTTAAGTTTATCTCAAACACGATAGTCAAAAACATTCTACATCTGCCAATTGTGATAAAGCAGAATGTTTTTTTTGATTATTTGTATATTGATGATTTATTAAAAATTGTAGATCATTTTATTGAAAACGATGCTAAAATGAAGGTGCTCAATGCGACGCGCGGAGATAAAATAGATCTTAAATCTTTAGCTGAAATTGTAAATGAAGTAAGCGATTATAAATCTGAAATAACAATTGCTAGTCCTGGCATGAATAATGAATATTCATCAAATAATGAGAGACTAAA
>PCVM01000100.1:1266-6446 GCA_002796045.1 Candidatus Roizmanbacteria bacterium CG11_big_fil_rev_8_21_14_0_20_36_8 | reverse complement strand
CTCTTCTTTACCCAGTGTAACGAATGGTCCGGAATAAATCGCATTTAGCAATTCTTGGGGGACGAGCGGAACTCCAGCAATATTGATCGTCTTAAACCATTCTTTTATTTGGCTTTCTGTTCCCTCACATTCATAAATGAGTAGTTTTGTTTCCAATATCTTATCTTTTTTGTCTTTTGCCATACCGCCAAAATACTGCTCCATTCCGTTTTCGTCTTTAATGGCAAATTTGTCGGTAACAAATCGTCCAAGACTGGTGATTCTTTGTTGTCCGTCTAGAACCTCAAAATTACTCTCATTCGCTTTATTGAAATAAATCAATCCTATCGGATAACCCTTGAGAACAGATTCAATGACGGCCATTTCTCTTTTACCGCCGTCTAGGGCATAGATATAGTTTCGCTGATATTCTGGCTGAATGGTAAGTTTGCCAGCCAAACCAAACAAACCTTTGCCTTCAAGTTCATTATAGACAAATCCTTCGCAAATATTTTTAACAGTAGTGTTAGTTTTTAAAATTGTTTTCATATTATTTTTCCTTATGTTGTATAAATATACGAGTATAAAGTCTTTTGCCATTTACATAACCCCTGTCCAATTTACCTGCCCATTTGGGATTAACTAATTCAGGCAATAAACCATCTTTGATATTGTAATCACTTCCTAATATCTCAAACTGATCAGGGTTATATTTATCAAGAAAACTGATTGGCACGCCCATTACTCCTTTGTAATCACTAGGGATAGAATCAGTAAACGGCACTTCTATGGCATTGTAATTGTCATATTTCTCATACGTTTTTTTGCCTTTAAATTCTTTGTGCTTGCTGTATTTCAAATTTTCTTCCATTGTCATAAGTGGTAATGGTTGGTGGCGTCGTCCATGATCAAGGTTTGTGAACCAACAAACATTCCTAAATTTAACCAAACCAGTTTCTGGCATATAAACTCCCTCTCCATATTCTTTAGCAAAAGGAGTAGAAAAATAAGCATTGCCAGCATGAAAACCATTTCCTAACCACAACTTATTATCTTTAATTATCGGAAATATTTCTTTACCAGTGATCGTATTCATATTACCGATAATGACAAACTTTTTATTGTAATCAAAAAGTTGTTTAACATATTCCCGAAATAAACTGAACGGCGGATTTGTTGCGACGATATCAGACTGTTTAAGAAGACTCACGCATTCATCGCTTCGAAAGTCGCCGTCGCCTTCAAGTGGCGTCCATTCATTGTGTTTGTTTGCTTTTAACTGTTTGGCAACATCCTTCAAATTGAATTCGCCGTCGCCGTCTATGTCGCGCACTTCGTTGATAATAAATTTGTTGGCGGTTATCTTGGGACGGCCTTTTGATTTCACAAGTGTTTTATCATCGCCAAATAATTGTAGCTGTGTGTTGGCGACAGGTGAGGGTTTATAGCTCGTAGTAATAAGCTGTTTCAAACCAAGTTTATTGAAATTGAGCACGAAATAGCGAAAAAAATTGCTTTCAAACGGATCGTCGCAGTTGCAATATACTCTACCTTGCCACGAAACACATCGGGGCTGTATTCCAAATACGCTCCAATCTCTTTTTGAATATCGCCGAACTGAGTATAAAACTCGTCGTTCTTTGTTTCTTTTGCTTTGTTAAGATTTTTGTTTGCCATAATTGTATATCCAATTTAAGTAATTGTATTGTATTCGTTTTCCCCTTATCAATAAATCGTTTTCGCAGCGACAGCGGAGAAAACACCTTATTACCCCTCTTTAATTAATGAAAAAGAAATTTGAAAATTTTTTAAAACAATTGGGCGATAGCCCAAAAAAAGAAAAGGAATATTTCAGCTAACGTTTCAGTATATGCGATGTTTTGCGTAGTGAAACGGAGCAAAATATGGGAGAGCGAAGTGCAACAAGCGAACCGCATATACTGTGTTAGGCGAGCCGAACGAAGCGATAGCGGAGTGAGAGTGCAACGTGCCTTGCGTATTTTTGAAAAATTTATCCATATTATTCCGTTTTTGGTGGGCTTTTTATTGTATTTGATTTTTTTGTTTTGAAAAATGGAAGAGGGGCTGGGGGTGAATTCCATTTTTCAAAACTCCTTATTCTTTCTCGTACATATTTTTAAACTGCTCATAACTTCCAATTCTGGCAAAATTGATTTCAAAATTAGTATTATCTATTTTATCAATTCTTACTGAATCAATTCCCAAAATTTGCAATCTTTCGTAAGTCAAAAACTCTCCTTCTTTTAGCTTCAAAACATCTCTCAAAATCCATTGCCCTAACTCACGATTTGAATATGACATAAGGGCTTTTCCGCCATCTTGGCACACTTTTGATTGCATTATATTTCCATTTGGTAGTTTTAAGTCAAAAGGCGTTTCTCGGTCAGGGAAAAAACTTGGAAAATTTTTATGAATTTCCGCTGGGATCGGGATATAAACTTCGTTCGGATGCCTATCTCTTCCGCCTGCGTTCCACTGATTCAATCCGCTTTTTTCAAAAACTGTTTGATTTCTGCCATACAAAGGTAAATAAATTGTCTGTTTTATTTTTACTTCTTTTTCAAAATGCAAATCTGTTTTTTCAAGTAATTTTTTCAATTCCAAAAGTGGATCTTCTAAAATATCAACATTAAACTCATAAACAATCGGTTCGGTTATAAATCTTTTTGTAAGTGTACTTTTAGAAACTAAAAATGAATAATCATGCTTACCGTCATTAAAAGCAATTGAGCCTTTTCTTTCTGTTATGTTTTTGATATTAGAAATATCAACTTTATCCATTGCTTCCTCAAAAATCAAAAATTTTCCCTTATTTCTTACTACACAGTGATAAATTGAATTTTCAAGAGCATGAGCGTTTTCTGTAAATTCAATTCTGGCGTTTCTTAGTTCTGAAACTTTCTTTATTAAGTTTTCAGGAGATAGATTTTCATAAAGTCGTCTATCGCTGTTAAATTCGGCAACTTTCTGAAAAGTTTTGTTGTTATTTGCCAAAAAAGTTTTTAAGCCAATTCCTATAGCGTCTTTTTTTGCATCAGCCGAAACATCACTTCTTGATAAGTCCTCTGCACCAAAGGCACGACAAAAAACTTTTTCCGCAACTCGATAGTATAGATATGGAATATCAGATTCAGAAAAAAGATTAGAAAGACAACCAGCAATTTTTAGAAAATGCTCGTATTCTTTTTTTAATTCGGGTTTTTGAGTTTGAAAAAACATAATTTAATTAGTTAAAGCCTTTCTCATATTTTCAGCTATTTTTTGAATAACTGGTATTGAAACGGAATTTCCAAATTGTTTGTAAAGGTGAGAATCGGCAATATTGGAAAGTTTATAATTTTTTGGGAATCCTTGAAAATTAGCACATTCTCTTGGCGTTAATTTCCTAATACCTTTTCCATTTAAAACTAAGGGAACATTATGACCGCCCATTCCCATATTTGCCGTTAAAGTAGGACAGACATTGTTTTTATTTTCTCTGACATATTTTCTTCGCCATTGATAAACAGTATCTCGTTTTTTGACTTCTTTTTTCAATACTTCGTAAAGTGGTTTATCGTTGTAATAATATTTATCATCAACCTCTTTTTCTTCAAGGCAGTCGTGAATTGTTTTAGTAAGTTTTACTTTTTCGGGAAAAGAAAATTTATCGTGTGCTTTTTTATCCAAAAAACCGACAATGTAAATTCTTTCTCTATTTTGTGGAAGATTGCCGTATTCCATGGTATTCAAAACTTTTACCTTAACAAAATAGCCAAGCTCCTTTTCTAATTTTTCAAGGATAACCTTTAGCGTATTCCCTTTGTCGTGTGTTTTTAGGTTCTTAACATTTTCAAGTAGAAAAGCCTTTGGCTTTTTAGCTTTTAAGATTCGCACAATATCAAAAAACAAATTTCCTCTTTCTTTTTCGTCATTAAACCCTTGTTTATATCCTGCGATAGAAAAAGGCTGACACGGAAAACCGCCACATAAAATATCAAAATCAGGAATTTTTGAAGCAGGTATTTTTTGAATATCGCCTAATACCATTTGTTTTTCTATTTCAAATATTTCAGAAAAATTAAGATCAAAAGTTATCTTTGCGTTTTCATCAAAATCATTAGAAAAAACACACTGAAATCCAGCGTTTTCAAAGCCTATTTTTATTCCACCTATTCCTGCAAATAAATCTATAAATTTCATAGTTTAATTATACCTTTGTTTTAAATATAAATAAAATTCGTTTTCGGAGCGATAGCGGAGAAAACACCTTTCACCCCCCTCTTTAAAAATTAAAAAAATCAAATTCCTTATTTCTTAAAGCCCACCAAAAACATTTTAAATACAAATTTTTCAAAAATATGTCGCCTAACGTTTCTGGATATGCGATGTTGCGATAGCAATATGGGTGGAGCGAAGCGGAACCGCATATCCAGTGTTAGGCGATGTACTGCCCATTTTTATTCCTTATAATTCGTTTTCAATTTTTGTTCTTTATTAAATCTTTCGATTGCTAATTGAATCAACTTATCAATAAGTTCGGTGTAGGAAATCCCGCTTGCTTCCCATAGTTTTGGATACATGCTTATTTTTGTAAAACCAGGAATGGTATTGATTTCATTAATAATTATTTCGCCGTTATCTTTAAGAAAAAAATCAACTCTTCCCAATCCTTCGCATGATAATGCTTGAAATGTTTTTATGGCTAATTCTTGTATTTGCCTTGTAATTTGATCCGAAATTTTTGCGGGTATTTCTAAAGCAGACCCATTTTCATCGATATATTTGGCATCATAAGAATAAAATTCATGATTCGAAATTATTTCGCCAGGAACTGAAGCAATCGGTTTCTCATTTCCAAGCACTGAACATTCAATTTCTCTTCCTTTTATAAATTCTTCTAAAATTATTTTAGTATCAAAATCAAATGCTTTTATTATTCCATTCTCATATTCAGATTTATCATGAATTTTATTCACTCCAACTGACGATCCCATGTTTGCTGGTTTAACAAAGAAAGGTAAGCCCAATTCATCTTTAATTTTCTGAAAATCTGGGATTGATTCATGGGATTTTAGAACAATAAATTTGCCGATTGGGATACCCGCATCACGCAACAAGCGTTTCATGATATCTTTATCCATTCCTACTGCTGAACCAAGAACGCTTGCCCCAACAAAAGGCAGATTGGCAAGCTTGAG
>PCVM01000100.1:1168-1245 GCA_002796045.1 Candidatus Roizmanbacteria bacterium CG11_big_fil_rev_8_21_14_0_20_36_8 | reverse complement strand
TTCGCCAAATGGCCCGTGCATTACTGGAAAGACGATGTCGGTTTGTTTTAGGGCGGAGATGAACTGCTTTTTGTTGA
>PCVM01000100.1:982-1130 GCA_002796045.1 Candidatus Roizmanbacteria bacterium CG11_big_fil_rev_8_21_14_0_20_36_8 | reverse complement strand
GACGGGGTGTTGGAGTAGAGTTGGGATGGGCTGATGGCATAAGCTGTTTTGCTCTCGTCTAGATAGAACGGTACGACCTCGATTTGGTCGCTACTGAGGTGATCTAAAACGCTCCTGGCGGAGTTTAGAGAGATGCCCCTTTCAAGGG
>PCVM01000100.1:0-970 GCA_002796045.1 Candidatus Roizmanbacteria bacterium CG11_big_fil_rev_8_21_14_0_20_36_8 | reverse complement strand
AGATGATTGCTACTTTAAGCATTTTTTGCAGATTTTTTATATGTTGAGTATAGCCTTGTTTTTGGGTTTTGTATAGTGTCTGGGGATAACTTTTGCAGATTTTTGCAAGAATTTTGGTTGGCTCGCCTCAGCTTTAGGTTTTCATTAAAACCCACCGCAAGGGTGGGCCAAGCGTAGATTGGCTAGCCCGGAGAAAAGGGTTGTCACTAAAACCGGCCTAAAGGCCGGCCAATCGTTCCAACCTCTTTGTCTGGGCTAGCTTGCGAACGTAAACAAAAAAACGCTTGATGCGTTTGAAGATTTATGAAGGCCCAACGTATTTGAAACGTTGAGCCTTCCCTGTGCGATTGCCGATAGTCGCGTTCTATCAGCGGAGCGGGGCCATCCCCTTTCTCGCCACCGTGAGGCTCGTCCCGGTCTGCCTGGCGAAGTCCCTTTGGACATCCGCCATGAGACTGGCGAGCGTCATTTTGGACGGCTTAGCCGTGGCCTTCTCCGCGGCTAGCGGTTCTTTTTCGGTACCGTGTTCTGTCGACATTGTTGCCCCTTCCCATTTATCTATTTTCGCCCTATGCGCGGGTGCCCTACCCGTCGCATGTGAGATTCGGATTGCCCTCCGAATCTCCTCACGTCCTAGAAACGTGAGTTCTGCTGTATATATTAACATATTTCTATATTTTTACAAGGGGGGTGTGGATAGAATAAAAAAACGCTTGATTAGCGTTTGCTTTGAGGTGTCTACAGGAGACGCGACGAGGTCGCGTCTCCTGTGATTCTGTTGTGTTGAGGAGTGTGAGACTGGCTAGATCTTAATGCCCATGGCGGAGAGCTTGGCCTGCTCCCCCGCGGTTGCGACCCGCCGAATGGTTGCTGCTCCATTCCGCGCGTGGCTTTGCATCGCCCGATGGATGATCTGCGGGTCGCGCTTCTGGAGCGCCTCGTTGATGAGTTGTCTGGCCAGGTCCGGCCT
>PCVM01000067.1 GCA_002796045.1 Candidatus Roizmanbacteria bacterium CG11_big_fil_rev_8_21_14_0_20_36_8 | reverse complement strand
CAGGCTATTCGAACCCCGAAATTAGCACGCTATATCAATACATTTACCAGTTTGAAAATGCTTATATCCCTCTTGGTGACCCCAAGGGGATTCGAACCCCTGATTCCCAGGATGAAAACCTGGTGTCCTAGGCCGCTAGACGATGGGGCCAGCATCGAAATACTATTTTATCAAAATGAGTTAATAATATCCATTAGAGAGAGTTACTTTATATTTTATTTTAAATTGACCTGCGTGCTAAATTGGTTAGCTAGTTGTTGTTAGTTGAATAATTTTCTTCCTTGAGCTTTTGATATACTAATACTAAAAAAAGAATATATAATCAAATGAATATTTCCAATTACACTGTACTAAATTATACTCCACTAAATAACCTTAAATTTCGATCGAGATTTAAGAGTAAATGGGGAATGTGTTTGGTTTTTGCTGTAATATTAACAAGTTCAATGATTTTTACACTTCAATATTCTTCTTTTTTAAATAGCAAACCTGTCATCCAAGGTGTTGAAACAAAAAACACAGGTGTAGGAATAAAGTCATTAGTAATAACACCTTCAAGCACCTTGGACCTACTCGTTTATGACGAACTACAAAATAAAAAAGATAAATATGCAGTTGCAGTAAAGAACCTTGAAACAGGAGAGTCATTGTATATAAATGAAGATAAAGAATTTCTAACTGCGAGTCTATATAAGATTTGGGTTATGGCAGTTGTGTTCCAGAAGATTGAAGAGGGGAGTTTGAGTATAGACGATAACTTAAAACAAGATGTAACTATATTGAATAAAAAATTTAATATTGCGACAGAAGATGCAGATTTACAATCTGGAACTGTTGAGTTTACAGTACGTGAGGCTTTAAACAAGATGATCACTGTCTCTGACAATTATGCTGCATTGCTTCTTAACGAAAAGATTGGTGTTGTTTCACTTAGTAAATTTTTACTTGATTTTGGATTTGATCAATCACAAATTTCTCAACCTCCAGTAACAACTGCGCATGACATGAATTTGTTTTTTGAAAAATTATACAGGGGAGAGTTTGCAAATGAGCAATATACAAATGATATGATTGAACTATTACTAGCTCAGGAGTTGAATGACAGTATTCCAAAATATATTACTGATAAAGTCAAAATTGCACATAAGACTGGGCATTTATATACAGTGACTCATGACGCGGGAATTGTTTACACAGCAAACGGTGATTACATAATTACTATAATGTCAGAAGGAGAGAATGAGCCTGATGCCAAAGAAATGATGGCAAAAATTTCTGAAAGGGTGTATGAATATTTTAGTGAATAAATATTATTGTACATAAGTTATCTTTAAACCCATTCTAACTTGTCATTCTGAACTTGTTTCAGAATCCAGAAAGATGCCGAAATGCCGTGCCCGCAATACTTTCGCATAAGCGATGCAGGCGGGAATTCAGCATGACAGTTTAGAGATAACTTCTAAACGTTAGTGTGTGATAAATAAAACATGTCAATCTTAAAGCTTATTTTTAGAAGATTCTTACTTATCTATAGCTTGGCAGTTATATTTTATGTTGAGATATACTTAGGGATATATCTGACGAGGAGTAATGCTTTTGCAGTGCCACCAAAAATAATGCATGAAGCGTCATATGTTTATGTGATTTTTTCAACAATTATTTTAACAATTTCTACTTTAACTACAAGCTTCAATATCTATAAATTCTTGCGTTTTAAAGGAAGAAATATTTCTAGCATGATCGAGTGGATGATCGTGGTATTGATATCAGGGTATATCGTCGTGACATCTTATTAAGACTTTTAGCAAAAACTTAACAAGTTGTAAAATTTTATTTAAAATAATAGTGAATATATAATTACTAAATGACCGTCTGCGAGAAACGAAAGAGCATTGTAAACGTGGTGAACATGGTTAAATTAACGAAAAGTATGTTATAGATTGTCAAAACGCTCTTACACACCTCTGAGGTTGGGAAAAAAAAGTATTATAATTGTTGTATAATTACCCATAAAATAACTATTGCATTTTTAATTTTATTTATGTAGAATGATGTATGTCAAATAATAATACACCCACTAACCCAGATAAGGATCTTTGTCCAAAATGCCAAGCGGAGCTGGGACCCATTGAAGAAACTCCAACAGGAAAGCAATTGCGAAGATGTTCGAAAGGTTCTTGGAACTCAGAGCTTCGACAAGTTGAGGGTTGCCCATATGTTAAATGGATAACTCCAGAACCAAAGGAATTAGATGAGAAGTGTCCTAAGTGCGGAGAGCCATTAGTTCTTACAACTACTCGTTTTGGAAAGAAATTAAAAAAATGTTCGACAAATTCGTGGGATCGTGAAGCTAAAAAAGCCACAGGTTGCGACTACATCGAATGGATTCAAGCTGCCAAAGAAGAGCTTGATGAAGAGTGTCCTGAATGCAAGAGTAAACTCGTGATGATGACTACTGCAAAAGGGAAAAGGTTTAAAAAATGTAGCACTGGAGGCTGGGATCGTGAAAAAAAAGAAGCGACAGGATGCACTTATGTTGATTGGATGAATGCTTCAAAAGGCGGCCCAGGATCATTTAAACCAAATGGAACCAAGGATTTTCCAGAATTTGAAGGATAATTAAATATTTATGTCGATTTTTCACAAAAGTTATAACAGGCATACGCCTTTAACAGCTTTGTTAGTTGGCACAGGAGTGGTATTTTTTTGGAGGAAGGTTGGGGACTATCTGATGTTCTAATTTTTCCAGATACTCCAATCCTCAGCTATTGGCTTTCACTTATTGCTGACATTGCTGTTTTGGCTGGAACTCACTACCTAGTAAAAGAGTTGATGTAATTAGTCAATTACTAAAGTGATTTCACCTTTAATTTCGGTCTCTGCTGTGAGTTCATTCTTTTGATTAATTCTAAATACCTCTTCATATTTCTTAGTTAGCTCACGTGCTATGGTGACGCTATTCTCTGGAAGTTCTCGCCTCAAAATTTCTATTGTTTCCTTTATTCTATGTGGAGATTCAAAAGCCACAAATGAATTATTTGGAAATACTTCTTTAATTTTTTTAATTTTATCAATCAGTTTTAGAAGTTGTCCTTTTTTCTTTGGCAAAAAACCAAGAAACATAAAAGTGTCTGATTTATAACCAGAGTGGATTAGAGCTGTAAGCACTGACGATGGTCCCGGTATTACCGTGTACTCAATTCCTTCGTTGATCGCAACTTTCATGAGAAGATAGCCTGGGTCAGATATCAAAGGCATCCCGGCTTCACTGATCAAACACATATCATTTCCTGCGTTTAATAAATCAATAATCTCAGGGAGCTTTTCCATTTCACGATCTTTATAGTATGAAATTAATTTATGAGACTTTGTTTTTGGAGTAATACCTGTCAATTCAACCAATTTCGAGAGCATTATATCTGCAGACCGCGTGTCTTCGCAGAGAATATATTTACATGATTGTAAAATACTTGCGGCACGATAAGAGATGTCTTGAATGTTTCCGATGGGGGTTCCGATTATGTAAAGCATATGTGCTTGATTAAATGGTATTAGATTTCCACTGGGCGTAGATTCCTGTTGATAATAGTCGTTTTCTTGATTCATCTCTCAGCGTAAGTTCGCCACTATCTATTGTTCCAGCGAAGTCATTAAATATATCACTCATGATGTTATTTAGAGTTAATGCAGAATGTGAAACGGCATAAGAATTTAGAAGTACAAATAATGGCTGCTCAGATAAAAGATGTTTGCAGTTGTTAAGAAGTTGTACAATATCAAGACTAAAATCCCATCTCTCGCCTTTTGGACCATGTCCATATACTGGTGGATCAAGAATGATTGCATCATATTTTCGGCCACGTCGAATTTCTCGAGTGGTAAATTTTACAACATCATCAACAATCCATCTGATCAGATCATCTGGTAATTTTGACAAAATTCTATTTTCATTGGCCCAGGTCACGGCTGGTTTTGAAGAATCAACATGTGTAACTGTAGCGCCAACTGATGCAGCAGCTAGAGATGCTGCCCCAGTGTAGGCAAATAGATTTAAAAGAGAAACTTTACGATTAGTTTTGGAGATAGAACTTATTATCCAATCCCACTGCAATGCCTGTTCTGGGAAAACTCCGGTATGTTTGAAAGGTGTAGGTTTCACCCAAAAAGATAAATTCTTATAGTGCAGCTCCCATTTATCAGGAAGTGGCGTGTTCATATTCCAAGATCCTTTTTCAGTTGTTTCACGCTCATAATATGCATCTACTTTTGACCACTCTTCGTAGGACAATTTTGGTCCCCAAAGAACTTCAGGATCTGGTCTATCAAGCTTATATTTGCCATACTTTTCCAGTCGGCGTCCATCCCCTGAATCGAGAAGCTTGTATTCTTCCCACTCTGAACTAGTTAGTATTGCCATATAAACATTATATCTTACAGATTGTTTATAATACCTATCATGTTATTCGACCTGCAGTCAACTTTCAAACCAACTGGCGATCAGCCAAGTGCTATCAAAAAACTTGAAGATGGTGTAGTTCGCAACGTGAAAAATCAGGTACTTCTGGGCGTCACCGGGTCTGGAAAAACCTTCACTATGGCAAACATGATATGTGATTTACAGAAACCTACATTGATAATCTCACACAATAAAACATTGGCGGGGCAACTTTATCAAGAGTTTAGAGATTTTTTTCCAAATAATGCTGTTTCGTATTTTGTCTCTTATTACGATTACTACCAACCAGAAGCATATATGCCTTCAACTGACACTTACATTGAAAAAGAGGCTGAGGTAAATGATTTAATCGATAAGTTGCGTTTGCAAACGTCAACGAACATTCTAACCAGAAAAGATGTAATTGTCGTCGGGTCAGTGTCTTGTATTTACAATATCGGCTCACCTGTCGATTATGGAAAGCATATGATCAAAATCAATGTTGGCGAGTCGATTGTTTGGAAAAATTTAGCAGTCAAGTTGTCAGAACTGCTCTATGAAAGATCTGAATTTGATTTTTCCCGTGGAACGTTTCGCATCAGAGGGAGTCACATCGATATTTATGTACCTTATGAAGAGTATGGGATCAGAATAATTGAAGAATATGGAAAGGTTAAGGAAATATTATGCATCAACCCACAAACTGGTCAAGAAGTAAATATGGTTGACATGCCGCGTGACTCATTCACGATTTATCCAGCAAAACTTTATCTAACTGATCCAAAGGTAGTTCAAAGTTCAGAGTCACAAATCAGACACGATCTACAAAATGAGTACAAACAATTAAAAAAACTTGGCAAAGATGTCGAAGCACAAAGGCTACTTAGAAAAGTAAATTATGATCTGGAGATGATAAAAGAAGTAGGTTATGTAAACGGAATTGAAAATTATTCCAGATACTTTGATGGAAGAAAACCTGGCGATCCTCCGAATTCCTTACTTGACTATTTTAAACATGCCTATGGAGATGACTTTCTTGTATTTATTGATGAGTCCCACATAACAGTTCCACAAATTAGGGGAATGTACAATGGTGATCATAGTAGGAAAAAAACACTTATTGATTTCGGATTTAGATTAAACGCATCTTATGATAATAGACCTCTTAAGTTTGATGAATTCTATAAAATTCCTCCAAATATAGTTTATGTTTCTGCGACTCCAAACGATTGGGAACTTGAGAGATCGGAGATTGCTGAACAATTAATAAGGCCAACTGGAATAGTTGATCCTGAGATAGATATAAGGCCTGCGACATCTGAAATACCAGATCTGATTGAGGAAGTGGTAAAACAAGCCAAAAAAGGAGAAAAAACTCTAGTTACAACATTGACAAAAAAAACGGCTGAGGATTTGACTGAATATTTGAGAGAACGTGAAATAAGAGCAGAGTATCTTCATTCTGATGTTCTAACGCTTGAAAGGTCGGATATTCTAGATAATTTGCGTAAGAATGAGTTTGACGTCCTTATTGGAGTAAATTTACTTCGTGAAGGTTTAGATCTTCCTGAGGTTACATTAGTCGCCATACTTGACGCTGATAAAGAAGGTTTCTTACGTTCAAAAACTTCACTTATCCAAACTATGGGACGTGCAGCAAGAAACATTGACGGTAGGGTCATTTTGTATGCAGATCGTGAAACAGGATCGATCAAAGCCTCAGTCTCTGAAATCAAAAGACGTAGAAAATTGCAGGTCACATACAACAAGTTGCATGGGATTGATCCAAAGACTGTTATTAAGCCCGTTCGTGAGAAGATTGTTGAAAGGCCTGATAAAGATAAAATGATTAAAGCTTTAGACAGCGAAATTGATTTAGTAATGCTTTCTGATATTGATTCATCAGCGATGACTCCATACGATAAAAAGAAAATGATCAAAAAAATTGAACGAGAGATGAAAAAATATGCTACTGATATGAATTTTGAAGCAGCTATAACTCTTCGTGATAAGGCGAGAGAATTAAAATCTTGCTAGCTCTCCTTGATCTTTTGCATCAGAACAAGTAAACTTTACACCTTTATGAATGACTTTATCACTGTTAAGGGAGCTCGGGAACATAATTT
>PCVM01000081.1:936-6192 GCA_002796045.1 Candidatus Roizmanbacteria bacterium CG11_big_fil_rev_8_21_14_0_20_36_8 | reverse complement strand
TTTAAGAATCTTATTTGTGATTGTAAATTTTGGAGAAAACACGATGTTTCTATTATATCCGATTTGAAAGAATTATGCGGTAAATTATTTCCCAAATCTTCGCATTCGTTTCAAATATTCATCAACACAGTCACGAAGTGCTTTTTGAGTAAAATCTGGGAATAAAGTATCCAAGAAAATATACTCAGAATACTCAGATTGCCAAGGTAAAAAACCTGAGGTACGCTTTTCGCCTCCTGTTCTTATGATCAGATCTGGGTCTGGAATTTCTTTTGTATCAAGATACTCTGAAAAAGTTTCACTGTTCAGACTATCGGATTTATTATTTTTTAAAATTTTATTAATAGTTCGAATTATTTCATCTCGACCGCCATAATTGATTGCGAAAGTGATCGTTGTCTTTGAGTTTGATTTTGTAGTTTCAATTGCTTTATTAAGCTCATCTTGGATATCTTTTGGTAAATCGTGCATATTGCCAATTACTTTTAATCGAATTCCTTTTCTATCTAACTCTTTTATTTTTTTCTTCAAAAAGAATTTAAGTAAGAATAATAAATTTTTTACTTCTCCTTTTGATCTTTTTACAAAATTTTCAGGCGAAAGAAGCCAAATAGTACAAAATGGTATTTCTAACTCTTGAATCGTGTCAAAGAGCTTTGACATTGTTTGTTCAATTGCAAACTTATGCCCTTCGAGTGCTGACTTACCTCTTGATTTGGCCCAACGCCGGTTTCCATCAGGGATGATTGCAATATGTTTTGGAAGAAGATTTTTGCTCATAGATATCAAGATATTTCTAATACTCTCAATTATGGTATTATACACATATGTCGTACTTGTTTGAGTTAATCCGCAGCTTTTCATTTGGAGCAGCTATCCCTACTCCAATACCATCCCCCTTTATCAATCCAACAACTTTTCCTGCGGCGCGTTTTGCCGATGTAAATACTTTACTTGGAATTTTGACGCCGCTTGTTTATATTGTCGCAGCCTTTGTTTTTGGGAGTATGTTGATTTCTGCAGCTTACACTATTATTACAGCAGGCGGAGACAAGGATAAGATCGCAAAATCGAGAAGCACTGCAACTTTTGCCGTTCTTGGAATAGTTGTAATTCTACTGGCAAGCCTCATCGTCAGCATTCTTGGATTTGTTACCGATATTAATATACCATTTTTATAGAAATATGGATCACATAAAGCAGGCATTTCAGGTCATGGGAACAGATATAAATAAAGTTTTTGGAAGTCCGATCACAGCTCCTGGACCTGACTTTAATAACCCAGTTGAGGGAATTAGTCGTGTTTTTACAACTGGAATCAGACTTGCGCTAGTTGTTGCCGGAGTGCTCGTACTGATATATATGATGTGGGGAGCTTTTGAGTGGATAACAGGCGGTGGAGAAAAAGAAAAACTTGAGGCAGCCCGCCAAAAAATGACGAATGCTGGAATTGGGATTATCTTGCTTGTCGCAATGCTTGGAATCTTCTCGGTCGTCACCGGAGATATTTTGGGAATAATAAAACTTGATACAAAGGGTAATTGGAGATTTTTACTGCCAAGAATTGGAACTTGTATTGATAATGGAAATATTTGTACTCCGAGCTCGTCAGTATGTTGCCTCGACACAGATACGTGTAAATGGGCTGCTCCTACATTATCTTCAGGAACTGGCAATTATAAATGTTTCTAACTTTCAAGCCGCACACCTTGTGAATCTTGTTTAAACGGAATTATTTTAATTTTGTCTCGTAATACGACTTCTGAGTTAACATCTTTTTGAAGAAATAAAAGCATTCCTGATCCATTTTCCACTCCGCCTGCGCCTGTCACTTTTCCAGTACCAAACATCTCAACCCCGTCAATGAATTTTCTAGCACTACTTGAGACTATTCCGATTTTTGAAAGTAATTTTTGGTTATCTCTTAATGCGTCTTTAAACATTTTTAAATCTTCTTTAACAATGCTTATTACCATGCGCTTTGTGACTTTTTCAATGTCACAAAGCGCAGAAAACATCACTTCTGGATCTTTGTTATATTTATTTCCAAGAATCCTTACCATTTTTGCAGTGTTTTCTTTTGGCTTTCCAGTATCAATTAACAGCAACCTATCTTCAAAGCTTTTTGGTAATTTGAAATTTAATGCTGAAATTTGTTTTAAAAACTCAAACTCTTTTCGATAAAAAATAAGACCTCCGAAACAAGATGCACTCACATCGACACCAGATGGCATTCCATGAAAATATTTCTCTGCTTGATACGCTAAGGAGTTGATGATTTGTTTCTCTTGAGGCATTAGTGTATAAAAATGTAGTAGTGCAGCTGACAAAGCGACACAAAATGCCGCGGAAGATCCTAATCCACGACTCGAAGGAATAGCTGATGTGATCTTATAGTCAAATGTTCTCTCTTTGAATTTAATTCTCTTTTTTTTGAGGTATGAAATTATGACTTTTGAACAATATGATACTGCTTTGCTCGTTTTAGATTTATTATCAACCGGAGAGTCTTCCCAGATTGAGCAGGTTAGACGCAAATCTATCGCAGTAACTAATGCAGGCTTTCCATAAACGACGGAGTGCTCGCCTGATAGAATTATCTTTCCAGGAGCTGAATAGGTAATACTCTTCATGGAAGAGGAGTAAATTTCACACCATACTCTACAATTTCTTCCAGCTGTGATATTCCTTGACGTCGGAGGACTGTTTTGACCGTTTTCCCAATTTCACGATCACTTTTTTCAAAATCAACAAGTTGCCCATAAATAAAATTTCCATTCTGCAATTTTACAAGCAAAACAGTGTATGGGGAATTGTCTTTGAAACGTTTTGGAGCAACAAATATCTCTGTCCAAGACACTATCTTACCTACTAAATTAAGATTATCTCGATCTTTTTTTTGATTTCTCCAAAGTCGAATTGGCGATGTTGACATATTTTTGATTAATTTTAAACTCCGAGGATTGTAACTATTGCTACTCCTCCACTTCCACCAACGTTATGAGCGAGTCCGTATTTTGTATTTTTAACTTGTCGTCTCTTTGCCTGACCGGTAAGCTGTAAATAAACTTCGCCAATCTGTTTTACCCCCGTACCACCTACTGGATGACCTGCAGCTTTCAAACCGCCCGAAGTATTTACAATTAAATTATTACCAGAATCAATATGGGTAGCCATCTCTTTTGCATAACCTCCACCCGTTCCTTTTTTCCAAAAACCCAAGTCTTCAAGGGCTAAAATTTCTGCAATCGAAAAACAATCATGGACTTCCATTACATTTACATCAAGAGGTATAATTTTTGATTTTTTGAATGCTTCTGTCCCAGCTTTTTTTGTAGAATAGATCTCATCTAGATTCCTCCTTTTGGAGATTGAGATATTATCTGTTGCCATCTCGGACGCTAGAATGACAGATGAATTTCGAGTTTTAATCAATTGTTTGTTGTTTGAAAGAATAAGAGCTGCTGCTCCATCTGAAATCGGGGAGCTATCTAGAACTTTCAGGGGATATGCGATATATGGACTTTCAAGAACATTGTCTATCGTCACGTATCTTTGAAAATGCGCATTGTCATTTAAGACTCCATGAGCATGGTTTTTAACAGATACTGCTGCAAGATGTTCTTCATTGTAGCCATATTCATTAAGATAAACCTGCGCCAAAAGCGCATATACCCCAGGAAATGTTAAACCAACTTTTTGCTCATCAAGTGATGCAGCAGTTGATAAGGCTGTAGTAATGTCTGTTGCTGATATATCCGTCATTTTTTCAGCCCCAACAACTAGAACTGTACTCTCAGGGTGAGACTTTAAATATTCATTTGCAGTTTGAAAAGCCATTCCTCCTGACGCGCAAGCCGCCTCAAGACGATAAATTGGAATGTCAACTTCAAGTATCTCAGAAATATGGGCTGATAATAAAAGCTGATTATCTACAACCCCACCCAACATATTTCCGATAAACACAGCATCAATTTGACCAATTTCAAGCTTAGTAGATTCGAGCACTCCGCAACTCGCAGCCAAAAAAAGATCGTCAAGAGACATCTTCCAAAGTTCTCCAAATTTTGTTGAATAATAACCGATAACTGAGTTCATATTTTTTTGTTAATTTTGTCCATTATTTTATAATCCCCATATTTCTTGAGTAAGTAATGTAATGGATATATGTTTTTTCGCTAATCATCTTTAAAAAATTCTTTCTTTTCTCAACTATTTTGTCAGTTATGTTAAAAATAATTGCATCAGATCCAGCACCGGACCCATATGAAGCAAAAAGTATTTTCTCCCCTGGTTTAGCCACATCAAGAACTGAGACTAAACCCATCAAGGCCGAAGCCGAATATGAGTTTCCTAGATTTTTTACAATATATCCTTGATGCATTTGCTCCTTGGTAATGTTTAGAATTTTTGCAGCTTTCAATGGGAAACTGCCATTTGGCATATGAAAGACTACGTGCGCAAACATATCAGTTGTCATTGATGTTTTCTGCAATAATTTTTCAATTGCGCGAGTTATGTGATAAAAATATGCAGGTGTTCCGGTAAATCTTCCAGCGTGTGAGGGGAACTCTGCTTTTGATCTTCTCCAAAAATCAGGAGTATCTGAGGTGAATGATGTCCAGTCAACAATCTCGGCAATAATATTTTCACGACCAAGAACCCAAGCATTTGCACCAGATGAAGCTGAATATTCGAGCACATCCTTTGGTCTTGCGTTTGCCTTGTCTGAGCCACAAACCAAAGCAGTTGAGATGTCTTTTGATTTCACTAGTCCCATCGCAGAAATTAATGCACCAGTTGCAGCTTTACAGGCAAATTGAGTGTCGTAGGCCAGATAGTCATGAGATAAACCCAGCCACTCTCCAAGAGATGAAGATGTGGGTTTAACAGCATATGGAAATGTCTCTGATCCCACAAAAACTGAACCAATTTCAGATCTTAGATTTTTATTTGAAGAAAGTGCCATAATTGATGCCTCATACGCCATAGTGAGAACATCTTCATCAATCCCAGCCACTGCTTTTTCATGAACTTGAAGCGTATTTTCAACTTTTTCACTACACTTACCCCATTGAGAAGCGATATCTGATACCTTTATTCGATATTTTGGTATATAAAAACCGTAATCTGTAATTCCAACCATATTTTTATTTATCGTCCTAATTTCTTATGTGCACTAGCTAGTGAATTTTCTGCAATCGAAGCAATGAGTGATAACTCTCCGGCAAGAACTGCTCCGGCAAGTAATTCGGC
>PCVM01000081.1:0-874 GCA_002796045.1 Candidatus Roizmanbacteria bacterium CG11_big_fil_rev_8_21_14_0_20_36_8 | reverse complement strand
TTCCTCCACCAACAACTCCAAGAAGTATGTCTGGTAAATATACTGAAAAATATAAAGATCCATCGTCGAGAACATCGGCGGATGTTATTCCAAGACTTCCTTCAACAATATGTGCCGAATCTTGTCCTGTAGCCAAAAAAACTCCCGCGACAATGTTGGCATACTGCGCATTAAACCCCAGCGAGCCGCTTAGAATCGAGCCGCCCCAACACTTGTGTTTTACAACTTCGACAATTCTTTTAGGGTTAGTATGAAGATTTTTGCTGACAATTTGATTACTTATGATAATTTCTGAAGAAATTTTTCTTCCCCGGCCTTTTATCATATTTAACCATGAAGGTTTCTTGTCCGTATCATAATTCCCAGCAACAGCTAAGACTTTAATATTTTTTTTCTCATTTATAAATGAGGCAATTTTATCAGCTGCAATAGTCGCCATATTCATTCCCATTGCCTGGTCTGTATCAAAACTAAATCGAACATAAAGTGATCTACCAATACTTTGAGCATCGATCTCATTTAGTTTTAGATGTGACGAAGACGATCGAGCCACTTCAGATATTTCATTAAAATTTACATTAAACCACTTTTTTACCTTTTCACTTTCGTTTATTCCTTTTGTTCTAAAAATTACGCCCCGCGTTACGCCGACTTGCTCAATATAAGTCGAGATACCACCAGCTTCATTAATTACTTTACATCCTCTGTTAATTGATGCAACTAGTGCCCCCTCAGTCGTTGCAATTGGAATAAGCTTTTCTATCTGAACTGTAGTTCTTCCAAATTTTGAAGAACTTTGATTTATCAATAAAGGTCCTGCAACTCCAAGAGGTATGCTAATTGCTCCAATAAGATTTTCACAGTGTACATTTTT
>PCVM01000028.1:672-6569 GCA_002796045.1 Candidatus Roizmanbacteria bacterium CG11_big_fil_rev_8_21_14_0_20_36_8 | reverse complement strand
GATATAGTCATGATGTGAGATAAACTCAAGATCTAGAAATAACTGCTTAAGAAATCCCTCATAAGCTTTGGCATAAGGAAAAACTAGAAATGAGTAATCTTTAAAATGCTGTTCTTTGACAAAATCAATCAGAAATTTCCCCTCACTCATGAGATCTTGTTGCGTAAGCGAAAGATAAATCCACACTTCTTCTTTTTTTATCATATTCAGCATATATTTATGTTAGCATATTACAACCAACAACTCATTCCAGCGAGTTGTATATCTGCCCGACCTCATACTTTGGCGTTGAAACCATTTCTTCTTGTTTTTAAGCACGCCAGCTTGTTTTGAAAGTCCCTGCGAACCAAATTGAACAGTCTCACTCCCCCATTCGCTATTCAATAAATCAATACTTTTCATTATTTTTTTATGTTTCTCAAGGGTTTGTTTATTATTATTTACATTTTTTGAGAAAAGGCCAAGCTGTATTTTATCGTTTGGTTTCAAATCATAAAGTTGGACGATAGCCTTTTTATACAAATATCCCTTTCTATAAATCTTATCTACAATTTTTAAGGCCTCAGAAATCAAATCAGGAGTAAAATCAGTTGGACCCATTAGCTGAGCTGATGAAGATGGAAAATACTGAGGATCTGAACTTTTATGAATATTCGTCATCAACGAAACTCTGATCTGGCCTGCCACCTCACCTTCTGATCTAAGCTTTTCAGCGGCACGAGTGGTGAAAGTCGAAACCGCTTCTTTAAGCTCAATCAACTCGGATACTGGTTTTCCAAATGATTTTGAGCTGATTATCGATTGTTTAGCAGGTCTAACTTCTTCAAGATCTAAACAAGAGGTGCCGCGAAGTTCTTGAGCTGTTTTTAGACCAATAATTGACATGTTTTTTCTTATCCAAACATCGTCACACTGGCAAAATTGATAAGCAGTTTCCACACCACGCATTTTCAACAACTCAGCATAACGCCTTCCAATTCCCCAGACATCGCCAACTTTGAGGTTAGTTAGATCCTGTCGATACTGAGAAACATTTTTAATGTCAATGTTATAAACACCTTCATATTTATCGTTATTTTTTGCAATCTCATTTGCGGCTTTTGATAAAGTTTTTGTGATGGAAATTCCAATTGAAACCGGAATTCCTACCTCTTTTTTGACCTGCTTGCGAATATCCCGATGTATTGATGATAATTGCTCCAATGTCGCTCCTTCAAAAAAAAGAAATGCTTCGTCAATAGAGTATATTTCCATTCCATCTGCATATCTTGAAATGACACTCATCACCCTTGATGATATATCGCCATACAATGTGAAGTTTGGGGAAAATATTTTCACGTTATGCTGCTTGAAAATACTTTCGTATTTAAATGCTGGCGCGCCCATGGGAATTTGTAAGGCTTTAGCTTCATTTGAACGAGATATTACACAGCCGTCGTTGTTTGATAAAACAACTACTGGACGGTTTTCATACTGAGGTTGGAATAACCTCTCACATGATACATAAAAACTATTACAGTCGATTACAGAAAACATATATAAGTAGTATGATACTTGAATATTTGGTCGGGAATGAAATATAATCAAAAACACCCAAAATTTGTGGATCCACAAATAATATTGTGGTGAGTTTTTTAGTATCCACAATTATCCACAATTCCACCTCAACCCCGTTTTCAGTTGTGGACTCCACAATTTGTGGATAAAAGTGAGAAAAATGACCATCCACAAATATTTCAATTAAATACCCTCTTGCAATTTATACATCAATTTGCAACAATATTTTTATGGCAAAGACGAGAAAAAAAACTCCAAAAAAAAGTGCTGCCGCCAAAACTAAGATCCGTGACCAAGAAGGACATTTCCTATCTGAAGAGGAAGCAATAAAGTATTTACAAGATCAAAAAAATGCCGCTAAAATTCTCAGAGACAATATTCACAAAGCCTCAAATGGTCACGAAGACAGTGATGATGATCTCTTGGATATTCACGTAGGCAATCCACTTGAGAAAATCACCAAACTTCTTGAAGATCTGAAAAAGCAAAAAGCCTTTTCATTCACCCTAAAAGGTTCACTTGGCATAATGGGAGTTTTTCTAACACTTAGTATATTTGGAGTCTTAGGCGGTGGCCAAGTTTTATGTGACAAAGGCACACAGTCACAAATTGGAACAATCAAAACCCTGCAGATTCTTGAAAAAGATTCCAAAGATATCCCATATATTCAAAACCTCATCGATTACTTTCGTCCAAAAGTTGAGAGAAATAGAATTGTCCTTATCAAATCAGATTACTCAGCCGTCACACTTCCCTACTCTCGTTTTGTCGATCTGAAGCAGTATGAAAATGCTGTAGTCATTGCGACAGGTCATCTTGATTCCTGCTCCCAAAAGCTCACCATCAAAGACCCAAAGGCAGTTGAACTGTTTCAATAAAAATGTAAAGAGGGCCGATCCAACTCCAATTGAAAATATATTTCCTAATAATGCTAAGTATATGAAGAAATAGGGATGATCCCGTTTCGGGATGATCCCGTTTCGGGATGATCCCGTTTCGGGATGATCCCTATTTTATTAAGCTTCGTAGAAGTCTGTATGTGAACAAGTTTTGCAGCTGCAAAAACCATGACAAAGCAATTCAACAATTTAGCAATTTAGCTATTAGACAAACATCCCATCTCTATATATAACAACTTCACTCCCGTCAATGAGTGTTGCGGTAACAATTCGATCGGTTGTGGAGATAATATCAGTATGAAGGGCGCTGTCATTGAAGCCCATATCTTCCCACTGCAAATCGGTAATAATTGAAGGATCACCAGTAAAACTATCATGATAGCTTTTTCCAAGGGCAATATGAGTATTCCCAAAAGGCCCACCCATATTTTCATCAAATAATGTTTCTGCCATAAAATGATTAATTTTACTTAAACGTTTATCTGTCAAACTAAATTCTCCTATGCTGTCAGCCCCCGGAACTTCTAACATTTCCTGCAAAAGATCATCATTTTCTCTGGCATATGCTTTGATAACTTTCCCGTCCTTAAAAGTCAATGTAATTCCTTCGATCAAATTCCCATAATGATAAAGTGGTTGATTAAATGTTATTTTACCTGTTGTACCGCGCCAATCAGGTGAAATAAACACCTCAAATGACGGAATGTTTCGGCCACTTCCACCGAGCCATTTCCGGTTTTTATCAATTTTTATTTTTAAGTCAACGTCAGCGCCCTCAATATGAAGCCACTCAACCTCAAGTAAATTTAATTTTTCTTGAGTGCTGGCGATTTCATCAAAAACTTCCCTCCAACGAGCGATAGGATCATCAAAGTCCAAAAAGCACGCAGTAATTATCTCATTCCAGTAATCTTCAAGTGATAATCCAGCCTCAGCAGCCATAGCCTCTGTTCCAAACAAGCCAAGAGTCCAGGTCAATTTTCCTGCATTTTCTTTTATGTCGCGCGCCTTCATCGCAAATTTTGAAGTCGCGCGATCTAACATTATTTTCTTGCTATCAGTACCTTTTAGCTCAAATTTGTCGCTCGTAGAAATAATGTGAACAACGTGATCGATTGTTTCAATGCGCTCAAGTAAGTATTTCTTAGGCTTCCAGGCAATTTGACCAGCTGTTGCGACTTCATAAAAAGCTCGCTTTATCCCCTCTGGAATATAGTGAATTATCGGTTGTCCCTGAGCCTCAAGTACCGCAGTTTGTAATGGGATCAACATCGGCTTTGCACTTTCTGGAACTTCAAGAGAAACTACATCACCCTTCCTGATTCCCTTACCATCCCAAAGGGCAAATTTAATGAGAACATCAGCATATTTTTTTAGTATTGAATCTGGTGGGATGTACATGTGTTTCAAGATTAATTTCTAATCGACCTAAGTACTCTAATTATTAAATTATTGAATTACTTTATAACATTTTATGAATAACCGCCGTAACTACTCCCCAAACTGAAAAATCCATATCTTCAGTGACCTCAACGGACTTGTACTCTGGATTTTCAGGAGCTAAAATGACTGATTTTCCTCGAAAAATAATCCTCTTGACCATCATTTCTCCGTTTAAAACAGCGATAATGACAGCTTTGTTGAATTTTTCAATGCTTCGATCGACGATTAATAAGTCTCCGTCAAAAATTCCAGCTCCAATCATCGAGTCTCCCCCAACTCGAAGGAAGAATGTTGCCGCAGGATGATGGACTAGATGATCATTCAAATCAAGCTTCGTATCAACAAAGTCATCTGCAGGCGACGGAAAACCAGCTGAAATTTTAGTCTCAAATAAAGGAATATTTACAACTTTCATGAACTGTAAGAATATCAGAAAATCCTATTGTATAATATAGATTATGACCAATCGTATTGTCAGATCAAAGCAATTTCGTCGTTTTGGCGAAATTCTTATTCCTTTTTTTACTTGGGCCATTATATTGATGCCGCTTTGGCTTTCGCCTTTTCACCCGGCCGTAGTCGCTTATTTCATCATTGCTTTTGATCTATATTTTTTGGTCAAATCGCTTACAACAGCTTATTACGCAACACTTTCTTACTCACTTATTAGATTTTTTCAAAATATGCCGTTTGAAAAATATATCACAAAACAATCAGGAGCTTCAAAACTCCAACAATTTATTATCATTCCAAATTACAAAGAACCCATCTATAAAATCGATGAAACAATTGCCGCAATAGTAGGCCAAGATTATCCATATAAAAATGTCCATCTTGTTCTAGCTTTCGAAAAACGTGAAATAGACTCAATAGAAAAGGCTCACAAACTTGAAACAAAATGGGCAAAATCGTTTACCGACATAATTAGTGTATTCCACGTTCTAGTCCCAGGGGAGGTTCCTGGCAAAGCAAGCAATCAGACATGTGCTGCGCGCGAGATCGAAAAATACTGCCTCGCGCGCAACTTTGAATTCAAAAAAACTTTGATCACGATCTGTGACGCAGATAGCATCTTGCCGAAAAACTTCCTTTCTTATATGACGTTTGAGTTTTTGCAAGATTCCGACCGAGACTTTCATTTTTACTGGGCGCCGGTCCTGCTTTACAATAATTTTTGGCAACTGCCATTTATAGTTCGGATGCAGGCGACCTTGTCATCGATTCTTCGTTTGGCGTTTCTTTCTCAAAAAAATCAACTCATTCACATCTCGACTTACTCGACAAACCTCTGGCTCTTGAAACAGGTAGATTACTGGGATGTTGACATCATTCCTGAAGATTGGCATATATATTATCAGGCATTTTTCAAATTGGGAGTGAAAGTAAGGACCCTTCCGCTATACACAATAGTAAATGGTGATGCGATCTACTCGGGCAGCACTATGAAAACTCTTGCTGGTCGCTATGATCAAGAAAGACGTTGGGCATGGGGTGTCACTGATATCTCATATTTCTGGAACAATATGTTTACCGCCTCTCATATCCCTTGGTCACTTCGATTTTGGAAGTTCATGTATCTTATCGAAACTCACCTACTTTGGCCAACGTCATTTTTCGTTCTAACTGTTAGTGGCTGGATTCCTCCGATTATAAATCCAATATTCAAACGTACTGTTTTAGGATTTCTACTCCCCCGACTTACAGGATTTATCTTAACGCTTGCCACAGCCATGATATTTTTATATGTATACCTCGATGTCAAACTACGACACAGTCTTGATCAAAAAACCCAGCTAAAAAATATTCCCCTATTTATCGTGCAGTGGTACCTTCTTCCAATCGTCTCATTTGTCTTTTCCTCACTCCCAGCACTCGACGCTCATACTAGACTTTTACTTGGAAAAACTTTAACATATAAGGTAGCTGAGAAAGTGTAGTAATTTAACAATTTAGAAATTTAATATAATAACCTTTCTTTTCACAAAAACTCCACTAATG
>PCVM01000028.1:0-609 GCA_002796045.1 Candidatus Roizmanbacteria bacterium CG11_big_fil_rev_8_21_14_0_20_36_8 | reverse complement strand
CTGAAGTTTTTTCAAATCGTCTAGACTTCGAATGTTCATATCCCATGAATCAAGCCCCTTTTTAATGACGTAGTAACCTTTAGTTTGTGTTCCATGGTGGATGGGAATTACTGGATTTTTTCGATCGTAGTCCGTTTTAACGATTTGACCAGAAGAGGAATCAATTAATATAAGAACGTCGTTTACCTTTGCTTCAATAAAAATGTGTCCCTCATAGGGCACGTTTTTTTTTTAGCATTAAAATCAATTGCCCATTGAATTCCTAATGTTTCAAGAAGAGTGGCTTTAAAGCCAAGTTCTCGAAGAGCACTGACGAAGAGTAGCCCATCTTCGTGGCAGCCGCTCAGTGTACGGGTGGTAAATAATTCATCTATGGAGCGTTTCCCTACGAGTTTTCCTCCTCCTGGGGCACCTTTGAATTTGAGGGTTCTCCACTGCCAGAGTTTATGAAGGGAGGTCCAGTCGTCTTTTGTTTTAAGGGTTTTGACTTCATTTTTGAAGACTTGATTTTGAATCTCAGATTGAGGAGAGGTGGCGTAAGTTTGGTGAGAAAAAATAGATATTAAAAAAATGGATAACAGTTTCATTTTTTGTGAGTGACCTTTTGCA
>PCVM01000034.1:4703-6650 GCA_002796045.1 Candidatus Roizmanbacteria bacterium CG11_big_fil_rev_8_21_14_0_20_36_8 | reverse complement strand
TACTGATTTTGCATTTTCTGAAAGTCCTACAACTAATCATAGTGTTGAAATAACCTCTCTTGAACCTGAAACCACTTACTACTTTCAGATCAGATCTGGAAATGCTGTATTTGATAATGGTGGTAGTTTTTGGAGCTTTACAACGCCGGTTGAAGAAGTAAATCCAGAAACATCACCTGGTGTTTCTCCCACTATGATTTTATCACCCGTCTCAATAACACCCTCGATAGCACCTGCCGCAAGTCCTTCAGCTTCAATTATTCCAACCCCATCTCTTACCGCAACACCATCTGGAGCTCTTCAACAAGTGAACACACCAACTGCTAGTCCATCCGGAGAAGTTTCACCAAGACCAACAGGAGTGGCAATATGCAGCTCCACAAATTGTACAAATATCCTTCAATCTTTGGGAAATTTATGTACAACCCAAGATTATGTAAAGTGTCTTCTTGGTGCAAATGTAACTGTTACCGAAGGCCCAACTGCAACTGCAATCCCGGCTCCAGTTTCAGAAGAGCTGAAAAGTACCTGTGCAATCACATCTCTTCAATCAAATAGCTGCTCATCCTGGATTTGGGAAGACATGACGGCAAAAGAGCTTTCCTGTTCTGAGACTTTTACAAAGTACTTTGTCCAGTGTAAAGGCACAAGTTGGAGTTCGAGCGATCCTGCGCCTTGGTATTGTAATAAAACCACCAGCTCAAATTCTCTCAGTCTTCCATGTGATAATGCTCCGACACCGGCTCCAGGTCAAGCGGTATTTTGTCGGGTACGTGCAGAAACCGAGAACGGGGGAGATGCAAATGCGACAGATTGGGTTTATATAAATTCGACATGTTCATCCTATGGAGTACTGGCAAGTGCAGCAAACTGTCAAATAGATTATCTACAACAGAGTTTATGCGGAAGTTGGACCTGGAGTTTGACAAATTTCAAAGATCCGACTTGCACTGCTGCACTAGATCATTATTGGCTGCAGTGTACGAGTAATGGTCTATTTTCCAATCCAACAGATCCGCTTACGCCGACGCCATACTGGTACTGTAATACCACAACAGAAGAAAGCTCTTTGGATATGCCTTGTGGAAATGCCTTTGCGCCTGCTGATGGTCAAACTTTAACTTGTCGTGTAAGACCCGAAGATGCCTATGGCACAAATGCCCATGCCGGAGAATGGAAAACGCAAACTCTAACTTGTCCAACATCAACACCAACCCCAACAGATGCACCGACGGCAACAACCGCACCAACTGCAACGCCTACACTGTAAAGCTTTAATTTTTTAAACAGCTCCAAAAGATTGGATGGTTTTTGCTGCAGAATCAGTCGCCATACTCATCGAAGATTCAATCAATGAAGTTTTTAGATATTTTGTAAAAAAAGTAGCAACATAACTATCTCCTGCACCTGTCGTGTCTACGACTTCAACTTTTCTTGCCGGTTCATGATAAGTTTTCCCAGCATGAATGACAGTTGAGCCCATAACTCCTAGTAGAGCCAATCCTGAAAAGCCGCCATCAACAACCAGCTTTTCAAATTCCTTAAGTCTTTCGCCTCTTTTATTTACATCAATACTCAAGACGTACCAGTCAAATTTGCCTTTGTAGTTTTTAAGAAATTGAACATCTCCACCGTGTTCCGATAAATCTGTAAAGTCACCCACCTTCAATGTTTGGTTGAATTTAAACCCAGCAAATTTATCAAAAAAATGGGCAAATTCAGGAAGATAAAATGAAATCGCGATATCTTGAGTAGATAAAAAAATTCCATCGTCAATGTTAGGTGAAAAATCCGAAAGAACCCCCAGATCCCAATTTTGATAATCCTGAACCTTATTTTCATCCAAAACAACCTCAATTGACTGAGTCTTTCCACCTTCAATTTTTTTTATTTTATCAATGAGAACATTTTCTTTTTGTAAAAATGAGAGCGCGGTCGCGCCGGCAA
>PCVM01000034.1:0-4534 GCA_002796045.1 Candidatus Roizmanbacteria bacterium CG11_big_fil_rev_8_21_14_0_20_36_8 | reverse complement strand
AATAATACCAAGTTGGCTTCCGATTATTACAAGGTCAGCAAGTGGATCATACTGAGTTTCACTTTCGAAATAGTTATGACACAACATTTTAACAACAGGCAATAATGCTTTGGTTTTATTATCTATTCTAATATAACTTTCATCTGGCCCATCAAGCGTTGAGTCGTTGTAACCATCCCGAAATCTATCTAATAGATCTGCATCACAAACGATGTCATGTTCTATCGTGTTGTCACAGTAAAACAAACCACGTACCACTTCATCGTCTAAGCTGTGTGTAAATGCCAAATGAAGAATAAGTTCTTTATTAGGATCATTGTCAAATAATCCTTTTGACTTTGCCCACTCTGCCGCCAACCTTCCATGATCTACATCATTTATGTATTCATTCTTTCGAAGGCAATCATGGATCATGATTGCAGAAAAAACAGCGTGTTTATTCACCATTATGCCTTCTTTTTCAAACATTTGCGAAAGCAAATCGGCATAAATTAAAACTCGATAAACATGGCTAACGTCATGAAACATACTTTTCCCATTTTCCTGAATAATCAATGGTTCATAATCCAATAAGGCCTGTACTTGAACTGGTCTTAAGCCAAGTTTAGCCATAATCTCTACTGCAGAATCTATTTCCATAGCCTCATATTATATGTCAATAAATTTGATATTATATCAATATGCACAAACTGGCACTCATAATTCTCGATGGCTTTGGGATTGGAAAGCCAAATAATACAAATGCAATATACATTGCGCGCACTCCATTTTTCGATAAAATCTGGAAAGAATATCCTCACACTACTCTTCAAGCAAGCGGACTTGCGGTCGGACTTCCCAAAGGCCAGATCGGAGGAAGTGAAGTTGGTCATCTCACAATTGGTGCCGGACGAGTGTTGTATCAAGATTTGGTAAGAATTAACCTTTCATTTAAAGAACCTGGAAATCAAAAATATGGAATAAAAAACAAAAAGAATTTTCAAAAATTTATCTCTTCTTCAAAAATAAAACCCGCCCATCTTCTTGGCATGCTTTCACCTGGAGGCATTCATAGTGACCAGAAACATTTGTTTGAAATCCTGAAAATAATGCATGAGGCAGGCTGTAAAGAACCCTATCTGCATATAATCAGTGACGGACGTGATACATTTCCAACGTCTGGAAAAAAGTATGCGAAAGAGCTAGTCGATCTTATTGAAAAGCTTCATTTTGGAAAAATAGTAGGTGTTACTGGTCGTTTTTATGGTATGGATCGAGATCATAATTGGGATCGAACAGATCAGCTTTTTGAATTAATGACGGAAGGAAAAGCACATAAAAATGCAGATAATTTAATCGCAGCATTTGAGAAAAACTATGAAGACGAACTCACTGACGAGCTCCAAGTTTCAACAAAAATATTACTGGGTTACAATGGAATTAAAGAAAATGAGCCAATCCTTTTCTGGAATTTTCGGTCAGATCGGATGAAACAGATCATCACCAAACTTGGAGGAACGCTTCCAAAAAGTCAATTTTTCACGATGACTCAGTATGACAAAACATACAATTATCCTGTTTTTTTTGAGAAACAAAAATTATCAAATACACTTGCTGAGGTCATAAGCAAAAATGGGATTAAACAATTAAAGACAGCAGAAACTGATAAAATTCCTCACGTAACATATTTTTTCAACGGTGGTGTCGAGGTCATATTCCCCCAAGAACTTCATGCATTTGTGGAAAGCACCAAGGTAACCTACGATAAATCTCCCAAGATGCGTGCGCATACAATCGTTGACACCGTCGAGAAGCAGTATGCAGAGAATGAAGATTTGGGCTTTGCAGTAATCAATTTTTGTAATGCAGATCTTGTTTCCCATTTTGGAGTATTCAAGTCTTCGGTGATTGCGGTTGAAACTGTCGATCAGGAACTTAAACGAATGTGCGACTTTCTCACGGAAAAAGGCTTTATTTGTGTGATTACAGCTGATCACGGGAATGCTGACGAGATGATCGACGAGGCGACTGGTCAAATCCGTACTGCACACAGCATGAATCCCATCCCGTTTATTATCTATGATCCAAACCATATTTCTTCATTTCATCGTCATCCCGTACTGGATGCGGAATCCATACTACTTGACCAGAAGAAAGAAAATGGTCTGAGCCGAGTGGCGGCAACCGTGCTGAAGCTCATGGAGATTGAGATTCCGAGTGAGTATGATGAGGGGTTGATAAAATAAATATCACCTCCCAGAAATGACATTATAAACCATGGCCTTAAAAAGAGAAATATGATTATTCATTTTTGCGGCCGCTTGCTGTAACCCTGTGACTTCTCCTGTATTAAATGCAAATGCAGGCTTTTTGCCAACTTCATATCTTAGGATCGCGTTTACCTCATCAAGATCCTTGCTTGATAGGGAAAGGGCTTCCCATGAAGTATCTTCTCTATTTCTTGTTGCATAAAAAGTAAAATTTCCAATATTTATTTGGAGTGTTTTTTTGCCAATTAATTCTGATATGATAACCTTATAATCGCTATCAGAAGCACCTTCTCTTAAAGGTGGATTATTAGATAGACTACTCATCCAGTCGTCTATCTTTGAAAACAATAATTCTTCTAATGCCGTTTCTCGGGTATCGCACATTGCGTAATCTATAGGAATAAAGTCGGTTCTTGTTGCTGGAATTTCTCCATAAAAATTCATCAGATCATAATGTTGGGATTGAATTCTTTGCATTAACTCTCCCATCTCATCGATAGTTTTTGGCCCTTGACCCTCAAAAAAAATTGATATCGTCTCATAAGGAAGAGTCTTTTCTTTTTCTTCCGGTTTTGACATAAGATTTTTTTCATTTACAGTTAATTTTACGTTTCCAAATTGAGGATCAAAGAAGGAAATATTTTCTGTCCAATTCACCCTCGTCCCATTTGATTCTGAATTAAATGAAACAATAAAATTATTCTTTGGCACGGTATTTATGATATCTACGCCTAAGATGATTCCATTTTCTTTTCTGACATCATGTTTAATGCCATCTGCTTCTATGTTTGGAATCTCAAAGCTATTTTGAATTCTTTCAATAACGGATTTTCTTGACAGTGATGAATGGAATCCATTTCCTGCAGAAATCACAAACCTATAGCCAATCATTGAAGGAAGTAGCTCTGATAATCTTTCGCCCTCGCTATGTACCTTTCGGATACCACCGCCAGAAAATGTACCATCGAGCATTGGTCCTCCATCCCATCCTACATTCCCAAAAAAATACTCCAGCCTAGAATTATGCATGCCTATATTTTACTATACTATAGGTATATTTTCATCTTGACCTTACTTCCGCTCCAAAACATCTCATCGTCAAAGTTCTCGTTTGGGGCGTGGAGGTGTGAGTTTCAGGATGAGTATGGTGCGAGGCTATTGTGAAAGTTCTTCAATTTTTCGAGTAGCAATGCTGTTTGCAGGATCGATGCTTACTACCCGACGATACAAATCGAGCGCTTTTTGAGAAAGTTCGATCCGCTCATAAAATGAAGCGAGAAGAATGTAAAAGGTCACGTTATTAGGATTATTTTTTATTGCATCTTCATAGGTGAAAATCACTTTCTCTCGATCTGGCAGTTGAACACTGTAGATATTTGCAAGCTCAATATAAGAATTGTTATCAGCGGGATTAATTTCAATAGATTTTGTATACGAAGCGACAGCTTTCTCGCTTTCACGAAGCTGTGAATATACATCCCCCATTTCTTTATACAGCGTTGGGTCATTGGGATTGACGAGAGACTCTTGTTCAAACGTACTCGCTGCTTTTTTAAGGTCGCTAATCATGATGTAGTTCCTCGCCTGCTGACGGAGTAGCCCAGCATTTGCAGGTTCAGCGAGTGACTGCTCCTCGATAAGTGGTATGCTGCTTATGGCATCTTGCACGAGTGGAATATCAGCTCCAGGAATCCCTGTGGGCTCTACAAGAGCTACTTTCCCCTCGCTTTTCATCATCTGGTATGCTGAGTATTTTACATATACATATCCAACTATCATCGAAATCCCTACACCCGCGATAAGCATAATCACGTACAATTTCCAGTTTTTGTGAGCTTCCTGCATTTGATCTTGTTCCATAAAAAAATTTAAAATGATTTACACTGTTCTGCCGTAAAAGTTTCGGTCTCATCAGCTCCGACGCCCCAGCCTGACGCCTGAAGGAGACCAGAGAGTGAATTCCCTGTTTGAGCTTTGTATTCTTCCATCATGTCACAAAACGCCGTCCAGTGACCATCACGCGCAAGATAAAAACTCGGTAAATTGTGTATTTTTGCACTGCTATAAAATGCTCTGTAATACTGGTATGTTCCGCCACCAACAAATCCATGCTCCGCAGTTGAGACGAGTCCTTGTTCGAATGCACGATATTCAGCATAACCTTCTTCCAAAGACCTATATGCAATATTTAAATTTTTTTCCACCCTTCCATTTCCCCACATATACCGTGGCATGTCTCTTCCGGCGTTTCCTGCTTGAATGAGGTGAGTTGCTTCATGAATGAA
>PCVM01000030.1:4983-6698 GCA_002796045.1 Candidatus Roizmanbacteria bacterium CG11_big_fil_rev_8_21_14_0_20_36_8 | reverse complement strand
AACTCGATAAGCAGGGATACCTCAGATGCTCGCTAGTTCGCACTTGCAGTGCGGACTAATCTTATCACACTATTACATTCAATCTCATTAAAAGACCAGCCCTGTTAACAAAGCTGGCCTTTCTGTCCTTCTCTACATTATGCACTGGAAGTACATTTTAAAATGGTACTCACTGCAAGTGAGCACCAGTTACCGCTGTGCACAAGTGAACGCCAGGGGGTACCAGTTACAGCAGTGCACAAGTGAGCGCCAGTGGGTGAGCGCCAGGGGGGTAAAATAGGTACTCACCGCAGGTGAGCACCAGTGGGCACTACCGGAAGCCCTTATCTAAGTCGTATGGTATATCATACCTAAACTGTATCTTATTTTTAATTACTGCACTATTACCATTATTTGTCGTCTCCAACTCATAAAGAATACCTTCCAAGGCTAAGGTGCCTATTCCCTTCTTGGGAAGGTTTAAACCAAACGTAATTATACCACTCTCGCTATAAACAGTCTTTTCTTCAACAACTGGATTCGTAATGTCAAGCATTAACAAGCCAAACTCAGGATTAACTAAGGCTATCGTAACACTGACACTATCACTATCACTATCAACAAACTCATGATCAATCATAAACTCTCCAAAACGCCCCAAAAGTATGCCAGAATCACTGTAGTATTCAGATTTAAGTAGCCTTCCATTATCATATACTCTTAAGAGCTCTAGCTTGCCATTGGGGAAATATTGAACAATATCGCCATCAAGTTTACCATTAGAGTAATTAAGCTGAGCCCGAATAGTCCCATCAGCATAATATTCAGTGCTGGGTCCATTCAATTCACCTAAGGAATAATTGATTTTCTTTTTTAGGCTTCCATCTGAAAAAAACTCATATGCCGTCCCATCAGCCTTGTTCGTTCGGAAATCTATAGATTGGTATCTAACACCAGCCGAATCAAAGTAATCTGTCAATCCCTCTCTAATACCGTTGATATATTTGACTTTCGCATGTAATTGACCATTCTGGTAAAAAAAACTTGCTAACCCATTCAGAGTCCCATTATTGTAACTTCTAACACTTTCAATAGCTCCATCCTCGAAACGGTAAATACACTTTCCATGAGGAATGCCATCCTTTAATTGACATTCCTTCTTAACATTACCCGAGTCAAAAGTTTCCATTGCTGTGTAGTTTTCACAACCATTAAGTAATAAGAACATCACAAACATACACACCACTGGATTCTTATTATTTAAAATCACTAGTATACTTATAGTATTAAACATAATAATCAGCGCTTATTGTTTTTTCGTTGTTATAATTCTCTTATCCAAGGTGTCTCCTATCGATCTTCCATTTCCGTTAGGCATAGAAATCCAAGCACCGTTCGCGGTATAAGCACCGCCACCGGGGGGAATAACATCTTTTTCCGTTGCAATAATATATACAGTATCCCTAGAAATAATATTATTAGGCTCAGAAGGATTTTGCCCTCCACTTACTAACTGGTTATCGGTTGCATCTTCTCCGAGCATATCAATAATTTTGTTCGCTAAATCAGGGCCTCCTGCTATTGATGTCCAACTGATACCACTAGGTTCATATCGTCCAAACTTCTCACTTCCTGACATCAGTGCGGAAAGGCCAGTAAGATCTATTCTGTCCGTCACTTGGCCATTTGTGTTTGGTCCAGGCCCACCACTTCCGTCTGTAACATAACCGACAAGG
>PCVM01000030.1:0-4828 GCA_002796045.1 Candidatus Roizmanbacteria bacterium CG11_big_fil_rev_8_21_14_0_20_36_8 | reverse complement strand
TGAAATATCGTAAACACCTAGAAATGGAATATTAATAAAATGAATATCAAGTCCGAAATATAAACCACATGAGATTATTACTGCGAGAAAAATTTCAAGAATCAACTTCACCCTCATCCTAAGACCAAAAAAATTCTTCTTATCCCAAAAAAATATTTTATTCAGATCGTCATAAATACCTAAAAATCCATAACTTATGAAAGTAAATAGAATCAGAATAAGCTCAAAAATTATTGATGGGTAGTTTGTATGGGTGTATATTTCAAAAATATTAAAACTAATCACAAAAAATAATGTCAAAATTGATGTTACACCGATTACGAGTATTCCGCCTCCTACAGGAGTACCAGATTTATGACGGTGATATTTATCAAAAATTGGAGTTGGATTATCAAAAGCGTCAAGAGTTTTTTGATCAGCACGTTGAAGTTTTCTTTTATATAAAATATTGATAAACGGTACTATCAATACGAAATGAATAATAAGTGATATTAATGTTATGTAGATGTAAAGTGCCATAAAATTCAATTATTTAATAGATCTTAGAAAGTAAAATATTTTCGGAAGAAAGATTAAACACGCTACTGCAAATGCACCTATTGAAAAGATGAGCATTGAAGCTGCCGAAACATCTTTTGATATTTTAATATTCTCATTGTAATTCAAATCAATTGCATCACCCATTTTCTCAATTGCTGTATTTATTACTTCAATAATCAAACCAATATACGTTGTGATAAGAACTGCGATCCACTCAACGTATGAGATCTTGAATAAAAATCCGCCGAGTATACTCAAAAAAATTAGTAAAAAGTGTATTTTGAAGTTTGACTGGGTTTTAAACGACCAAGTTAGTCCATCCCAAGCATGTCCGATTGAGTCTGCATGTTTTTGGATCATGAAATAATTTCAAGTAATAACTTAGATGTTTTAATCGGATCGTGCCTCAATACGCTTCTTGTCAATTTGTCAGATAGGTTTTTTTCTATTTGAGTACGATTTATTACATCACCTTCAATAATCGTACCTTCAAAACTATCACTTCGCAAGTTATTTTCTACAGTTTTTTCATCATGATCTTCATACCAATCGATGATTGATGATGAAATGCTTCCATTATTTGCAATTACGTAATCAGGTTTTCGACCTATATAGCGATCTAAATCATTAATAAAATCAGAGGCCTTATAGTTTGATGTCTGCCCCGCTTTGGTCATGAGATTTAAATTATAAATAATTTTAGCTTTAGATTTTTTTATTTGTACTGCAATGTCATCAACCAAAAGAACTGGAATAATACTTGTGTATAGATCCCCAGGACCAATTATAATGAAGTCCGACTCGTCGATTCTTTCAACTGCTCGTTGATTAACATCTACAGTAGGCTCTAAAAATGCCCTTTTTATTCGCGTTCGTTCGGAATTATTTTCATCAATATTCCCCTCACCTTTTATGATTTGGCCACTTTCGTATTCTACACAGAGATGAGTTTTTTCATACGTGACTGGGATAACTTTTCCTTTTGTGGCAAGCACGTAACTTGCCGTATCAATAACAGTATCGTAGTCATCACATACTTTTTCCAGAGCTGAGATGAAAATATTTCCGAAATTATGTCCTTGTAAATCTCCGTTTTCAAATCTATATAAGAAGAGCTTTCTCCAAAGTTCAGGGGCTGAAGATAAGGCTACCAAACATTGACGGAGATCACCCGGTGGAAGAACTCCGAGCTGATCTCGCAATCTTCCGGTAGATCCACCAGAATCCATCATTGTTACAATTGCAGCTAGATCAACATCATGCTCTTTAAGTTCAGATAAAACAACAAAAGATCCCGTGCCTCCTCCAATGACTGTTACTTTCTTCATAACCTATATAATTATTCAATAATAGTGACTAGCCATATTGTACCACTCCCATAAATCAATTCATGTATAATGAAAAATTATGAAGCCACTTGTTGTAATTCTTGCTGGAGGAATTGGGAAAACCTTCTCGCCACTTAAAATCAACAAAACCCTTCTTCCGATATTTGGGAAACCCATTTTGCAACACGTTATCGAGATGGTTGAAACTGCGGATTTTCATGAAGCTCTGATCGTCACTAATCCTGAAAATGAATTATGGCTCTCGACATATCAGCCATTTAATATCACGCTTCAAACAATTGTCGCTAATCCGCGTGGTATGGGAGATGCATTGTTGCAAGCTAGGGAAAGTATAGGATCTCGCCCTATTTTGATAATCAATGCGGTTGATATGGTTGAACCATCTTTTTTAAAAACTTTGATGAAGCCTATTCAAAATAGTTACGGATTTATTACTGGCCTAAAGATAAAACGAAATATTTCAGCCGGGTATATCAAAGAAAATAATGGAAAAGCAATTGGAATTGTTGAAAAACCGACTCCAGGAAATGAGCCAAGCGATATGGTCAATCTTATTTTTCATTATTTTAGTGAACCTGAGGATTTATTTACGATAATGAATAAAATCCCTACATCAGACGACCAATATGAAAAGGCGTTAACTGAATTGATGGCACAACGCACGATCGATATCGTCCCATATAATGGTTCTTGGAGCAAGCTAAAATACCCTCATCACGTACTTGATATGATGAATTTGTTTCTGAAAATGAATAAAGTAAATTCAGTTGCAAGAAGCGCTATAGTATCTCCTCATGCAGTTCTTGACGGATTTATCATCATTGATGAAAATGCCAGAATAGATGCAGGAGCTATTATCAGAGGTCCTGCATATATCGGAAAAAATGTTAAAATCGGTAGCCACACACTGATTAGACAGTCGGTAATTGAAGAGGGCTCAATAATAGGCTTCGGATCGGAGGTTGCTAGAAGTTATATCGGCCCAAGGAGTAAACTTCATCACAACTTTGTTGGAGACTCTGTTTTTGAGAGTGATATTAACCCGAGCTGGGGAACTACATTTGCAAACTGGAGAATTGATGGCAATAATCCAAGATTATTACTTCCAAATTGTAGTATTGAAACCGATGGTAAAAAGCTAGGATCGATAATTGCAAAAAATGTCTTCTTCGGGGTAAATTGTGCAGTGATGCCAGGGGTAACTATCGGAGCAGGCGCAAAGATTTATCCCCATAAAGTGATCGCTGTAGCAGTTTGTGAAAACGAAGTTGTTAAGTGAGATTACCCTTCAAATAAAAATATTTAAATACCTAAAACAAATATATCAATATTAGTCGAAATATATCATAATTAGCAATTAAACGTCCTATTCTGACCCTTCCAAAGTTTTGATTCGGATAGCTTATACTCATTTGACATAGACCTATAAAAAAGGGACTATCCCGTTTCGGGATAGTCCCGAAACGGGATAGTCCCTATATGTAGACCGCCGTGAAAGGACGAATATGGATTGCCAACTTCAGATTGCTGAAATGCACGAACTTAGGTCCCAGTACGAAGTACAACACGTAAACAATAAAATACCCAATAAAATTCACGTGGAGCTTTAATCTGAATAACTCAAATCTTCTTAATATCCCCTCCAAGTTTACAGACTTTTTTTACAAAATCCTCATAACCACGCTCGATATGGTGGACTCCTTTGACATACGAGGTTCCTTGGGCAATAAGAGCTGCAATAGCAAGAGTAGCTCCAGCTCGAAGATCTAAAACTGTCATAACTCCTCCGTGAAGCTTTTGTGGTCCAGTAATTTGAATTGTTTGATTGTAAACTTTCGTAGAATTATACTGAAAATCATAATGACTGTCGTGATTGACAACTTGATATTCAACATACTCAATTATTGCCCCTAGTCTTCGAAGTTCAGAAACATAGCTAAATCTACTTTCAAATATTCGCTCGTGTATCACTGACTCTCCCACAGCTTGAGTCATAATAACAGCAAGAAGCGGTTGCCAATCTGTCAGAAATCCAGGAAATGGCGCTGTCTCAATATTAACAGGGATAAGTTTCATTCCGCCAAAAAACCTCCATATCCCAGATGATATTCTTTCAACACCAGCCCCCATTGATTCTAATGTATTTACAAAATTTTTAATAAAATGGTCTGGAATTTGACCGATAGTAACATCTCCTCCTGACGCAATTGCCAAAGTTGCATATGTTGCCGCCTCAACACGGTCTGATGAAATTCTAAATGGTTTTTTTTGGACTAATTTCTTGACACCCTTAACTACAATAGATTTTCCTGATCGAGAAATATTCGCTCCTCCCTCGTTCAAAAAAGATATCAGATCGTCAACTTCAGGCTCCTGAGCAGAATTTTCTATCACCACAGAACCTTCACAAAAGATAGACATCATTATCATCATCTCAGTTCCAGTATGTGATGATTTTACAAATGAAAACTTGCCAGTTGGTTTCTTAGACATTTTCGCATTATAATAACCAGTTTCAGAATGATAAGTAATCTTGATTCCGAGGGCTTCAAGCCCCTGAATAATTCTATCTATCGACCGGGCTCCAAGTCGACAACCACCTGGATTTGGTATAGACGCTTTACCGAACCGATAAAGAAGAGGAGCAAAAAGAAGAAATGACACTCTGATTTTGGAAGCATGAAGCATGTCTACCTGGTTTGGCGATAGCGAACTTGAATCGATCGTAACTGTATTTTCAAAGTACGATATGTCGACTTCAAGAAGCCTCAAAAGATGAATTAATTCAGTGATGTCTGCAATTTGGGGGATATTTTTAAGGACCACTTTACTATCAAAAAGAAGTGCGGCAATAAGAACTTTAAGCGCAATATTCTTCGCACCAGACAAGCTTACCTTTCCAATTAACTTATTTCCTCCAATAATTGAGTAAGCATCTT
>PCVM01000026.1:6129-6809 GCA_002796045.1 Candidatus Roizmanbacteria bacterium CG11_big_fil_rev_8_21_14_0_20_36_8 | reverse complement strand
GAAAAAATTATAGAAATTCTAAAAAAAGTAAACGCTGTCATTACTGATGAACATTTCGTTTACACCTCAGGAAAGCATGGGGAGGTTTACATCAATAAAGACGCGCTGTACCCTCATACACAAGAGTCATCAAATGTTGGGCTAATGTTCGCAGAAAGTTTCAAAGATTTCGAAATTGATGTGGTTGCGGCACCTGCGCTTGGTGGAATAATCCTTTCTCAATGGACAGCTCATCATTTGTCCAAATTAAAAGGAAATGAGGTTCTAGGAGTTTATACTGAGAAAGATGAGAATAAAAACCAGATTTTTACTCGAGGATATGATAAATTAATTGTTGGCAAAAATGTTTTAGTTATTGAAGATCTCACAACGACTGGTGGATCGGTAAAAAAGGTTGTTGAGACAGTGAAAAAGGCAGGGGGAAATGTAGTTGCAGTTGGTGTTATGGTAAATCGAAATCCAAGTGACATTAACGAAGAAATGATGGGGGTAAAGTTTAAAGCTCTTGGAACAATTCCGGCAAAGGCATACGATGAGTCTGAGTGTCCATTTTGTAAAGAGGGGAGATCTATAAACATAACTGTAGGCCATGGACGAAAGTATGTAGAAAATAACCTATAGTCTCTCATTGACAATAGTTTTATGTATGCTATACTTATCAACAGTTAGCTTTAAATTGT
>PCVM01000026.1:5878-6020 GCA_002796045.1 Candidatus Roizmanbacteria bacterium CG11_big_fil_rev_8_21_14_0_20_36_8 | reverse complement strand
ATTATAGAAGGTCCTCTTCAGGTGGTTATAAAAGTAATGGAAATAGATCAAGCAGTCCAAATAGATCCAGATCTTATGGCTCGAGCAGTTTTAACAGATCTAGAAATTCAAGTAGATCGTTCGGAGGCCAGAGATCAAATGG
>PCVM01000026.1:0-5844 GCA_002796045.1 Candidatus Roizmanbacteria bacterium CG11_big_fil_rev_8_21_14_0_20_36_8 | reverse complement strand
GCACGTGCTCTTGATCCTCGTATGTTTGTAAAAAAGGCCTAAAATATTGAAGTAAATGCTTATATTCCAACACATAAATTTGTTGACTTTGAGCTTAGTAAAACTGTACAGAAAAATGTGATTGCCAGAGGATTTGAGTATCCAACAGCTATCCAAGATCAATCGATCTCTCCAATTCTTGAAGGGCGCGACCTAGTTGGAGTTGCAGATACAGGAACCGGAAAGACTGCCGCATTTTTACTTCCACTTATCACAAAAATTTCAAATGACAGATTTCAAAAAGTATTAATCATAACCCCAACTCGAGAACTTGCGGCGCAAATTCAAGATGAACTGAAAATGTTTAGCTTGGGAATTGGAATTCACTCAACGCTTTGTATCGGTGGAGCATCACTAAGCATGCAGTCTAGACAGCTTTCTAGAAGACCTCAATTCGTAATCGGTACTCCGGGTAGGATTCAAGATTTACAAGAACGTCGAAGATTAAATTTAGCAGATTATCAAAATGTAGTTCTTGACGAGGTTGATAGAATGCTTGACATGGGATTCATCAATGACATCAAAAAAATTATTGCATTTCTTCCTCAAAAGCGTCAATCATTATTTTTCTCAGCAACACTTCCTGAGTCAACAAAAGTCATTATGCAGGCATTTTTAAATAATCATGTAACAGTTTCAGTAAAAACTAGTGCGACATCACAAAATGTTGACCAGGATGTTGTTAACTTGAGAGGGAGAAATAAACTTGAAGTTTTGCACGATATGTTAAATTTGGAAGAATTTAAAAAAGTATTGATTTTTGGTCGAACAAAATTTGGTGTAAATAAACTTGAACGCGAGCTTCGCGATCGAGGATTTGCCGTCGAGTCAATTCACGGAAATCGTAGCCAAGCACAGAGAACTCGTGCCTTGGATAAACTGAAAAAAGATCATGTAAAGATACTTCTTGCTACAGACGTAGTATCTCGCGGAATTGATATTGATGACATTACCCATGTCATAAACTTTGATCCTCCAGAAACCTATGAAGATTATATTCATCGAATTGGCCGAACGGGTCGTGCCGGTAAAAAAGGTGTGGCGCTGACATTTGTGAACTAATAATTGTTGTTTGAAATAACATCTTCATAGATTACAATATCCTATGATGTTAGACGATGTCCAAAAAATCCTCTCGAAAATCCCTTCTTCAGTTGATTACGCAGATGTACGAATTGTTGATGAGACTACCGAAGAAATTGCTACAAAAGATGGAGTTGTGGAGGCGCTCACCTCTGGAGACTCGCTTGGCTACAATGTTAGAATTCTGAAAAGCGGTGTTTGGGGATTTGCTGCATCAAATGATTTTTCAACAGATGGTATTGATATAACCATTAAAAAAGCATTAGCTTTGGTTGCGGCTTCTACTACTTATAAAACAACTAATGTCACTCTCGATGATCTAAAACCAATTATTGATTCATACGCTACTCCATATTCGGAAGATCCTTTCAAAGTTCCAATGGAAGAGAAAATTGCGCTTTTACTTCGCGCAGATAAGGCCCAAAGGGTGAGTAAAAAAATTGCAATTTCCCAAACTTCCTATCAGGCGCATCGACAAAAAAAATACTTCGCCTCAAGTATCGGTTCATTAATTTCACAAGAAATCTTGTGGACTGGCGCTGGAATTGATGCGTCAGCAGTCCACGGCTCAGAATTTCAAAATCGCTCATATCCTAACTCATTTCGAGGTCAAAATCAAACACGTGGATTTGAGTTAGTTCGAGAACTGGAACTTGAAAAACATGCTGAGGAAATTGCCAATCAAGCCGTTGAACTATTGACTGCTGATACTTGTCCGACAGGTGAGTTTGATCTCATTCTTGATAGTAATCAGCTTGCGCTTCAGATTCATGAAAGTTGTGGTCATGCAGTAGAGCTTGATCGAGCATTAGGGTTTGAAGCATCATACGCAGGCACGAGCTTTTTAACACCAGAGAAATTATTTAATTTCAAATACGGTTCTGAAATAGTGAATCTTACAGCAGATGCCACACTTCAGGGGGGATTGGGATCATTCAAATACGATGATGAAGGAGTTCCAGCGCAACGAACTTTTCTCGTGAAAAAAGGTATTTTTGAAGATTATATTACTTCTAGAGATACAGTTGGATTATTAAACAAGTTGAATCCAAAATATAATAAACCTTCAAATGGTACAGTTCGCGCTGAGTCTTGGGATAAGATGCCAATGATCAGAATGACAAATATTAATCTTGAGCCTGGCGAAGGTAGTCTTGAAGAACTAATCGCAGATACAAAATATGGAATTTTTATGTCTACGAATAGATCGTGGAGTATTGATGATAAGAGGTACAATTTTCAGTTTGGGACAGAGATCGGTTGGGAAGTGAAAAACGGTAAAATCGGACGGATGTTGAAAAATCCTACTTACCAGGGGATTACTCCAAAATTCTGGAATAGTTGTGACGCGATCTGCGGAAAAGATGAGTGGACTATTTGGGGAACTCCAAATTGTGGCAAAGGTCAGCCAAGTCAGATTATGCATACCGGGCATGGTGCAAGCCCAGCACGTTTTAAAAATGTAAAAATTGGTGTTGTCAAATGGATATGAAATTTTTTAAAGAAATAATTAATTATCTTAAAAAAAATCCTGCACTAATCGTTTTGATCATTATTGGCTCTACTTTAAATCTTCTTATTTCAGTTTTGTATGGAATCGATGGTTGTTTCAAGGACCAGTGCGGGTTGATAGTGGGAACTAATTCTGGAGATTCATTAATGCACATTGGAATATCTGCTATATCTTTTAAAACATTTCCTTTCCAAACACCATTTTTTGCCGGTGGTGTGATGCAGGGATACCATTATTTACCAAATTTACTGATGTATTTGATATCTCTCACTGGCATTCCAATTGTGACAGTTTTTTATCAGTTAACGCCAATAATCTACATGATTTTATTGCTATTCGTTGGAACTTATTTTGCAAAAAAAAATTAATAAATCACCGCTCTTTGTTGGCCTAATATTATTTTTTATTTATTTTGGATCAACTCTTGCCGAATGGACGTCTTTTATTCGTGCAGGAAGTTTCATAGCAAATAACGACGTAATGGTGCCGCTCATGAGTGGCATGACCTATCTCAGAAGTCTCCACTATGCATTTTCAATAATATTATTACTTTTTGTATTAATAATTCTTAAAAAGAAGTCGTTGAAATTGGGAGATGTAATTAAATTGTCTATAATTATTTTTCTAGCTTTTGGGACAAAATTTTATGGGGCTATTGTTATATCATTGTTTATTGGATTTGATGAAATTTTCAGATTTATTTTATGTCGTGGCAAGGATTGGAAACCATTTATTCAACATTCATTTATCTATTTTCTTGGTGCAATTTTCGGAGTTTTAATATTTCTTGATCCTTTTTCTGTAGCTTTATCCAGTCAAAACATATTCATTTTTGCTCCGTTTTCAATAGTCCATCATGTTGTCGAAGAGCCAAGAATGTTGAAGCTAGACAACTTGATTTTAGCAAGGTATTACCTCCAAGAACATGGCTATTCTCCGCGACTTCTGATAATTGAGCTTTACTCAACTTTTCTATTCATGACTTATTATGCCGGAACAAGAATCCTCGGTCTAATTTACTTACTTAAGCAAATATTAACTCGGAAAATTGATAGGTTTGAATTGACCTTATTGATTACTTCCATTGTTACTACACTAATTTCGGTCTTATTTATTCAGACTGGTGATTGGTTTAATACGATTCAATTTTATGCCTATGTAACAATTATATTTGGGATTTTGTCGGCTCAACTATTATTTGAGTTATTAAACAGTAAGTATTTATTATTAAAAATTACAGCAATTTTAGTAATATTTTTAACTCTTCCATCAGCTGTATCCCAGTATCAGTACTTAATTAGACATAAAAATATAATTCGTCAATCTGAAGTCGAAGCATCAGCCTTTCTAAAGAAACAAGACGAAGGAACAGTATTTTCACTGCCTGCAAATGCAAAAAAAAGATCTTATATCCCAGCTCTGACTCACAAGTCGGAGTACATATCATTTGCAAATGTTCTCGAAAACTGGAGGATTGACAGTACTGAGCGACAAAATTTGATTTCAGATCCTACTTTGATTGATATTGATAAAATTGAGGCTAAATACTTCTTTCTTTTGAAATATGATGACGACTTCGTTCGATCATATCTCCAACTTTGGCGAAATGATAATTACAAACTAATTTTTCAAAATAAAGATGTTATGATTTACGAGAAGATAGTTAATTCAAAATAATCTATTTATAATAATGGTCACTGAAAAAAAACTCAAAAAAATCGCCGATAAGGTTCTTTTATTATCAAAATCACAGGAAACTGAAGTTCTGCTTTCGATCTCAGAAAATTCTTTAACCCGTTTTGCAAATAATCAAATTCATCAAAACGTTGCTTGGAGAAATATTGGAGTTTCTTTGCGTATTATTGATAATAAACGGATTGGAGTTGCAACAACAAACTCATTTGATACAGCTTCTCTTGAAAAGGTTGTTGAAAAGGCCACTTTTTTATCACAACTTCAAAAACCAGATGAACATTTTGTGAGTCTGCCTAAGCCGATGCCAATCCCAGAGGTTGACCAATCAATAGAATTTGCAACAGAGCACGGGATGGCAAAATCAGTTTATACGGTGATAAAAAAAGCCAAAGATGCCTCGCTGATTGCATCAGGTGCATACTCAAACGGCGCCGATCATCTAGCAGTTGCCAATTCACATGGAGTTTGGGCATATAATCAAAGCTCTTCATGTAATCTTTCAACAATTGTTATGGGGGAGAGTTCGAGTGGTTTTGCGTCAAATGTCTCAAAAAGGAATGATAATATTGATGCAGAATATATTGCTAAAACTGCTGTAAGTAAAACTATAGAAAGTTCGGATCCATCTGAGATCGAACCTGGTGAGTACGAGGTGATATTTGAGCCTCAAGCAGTATCTGAGATGCTGGCATTTCTTCAATGGTACGGTCCAAATGCCCGTATTTATCACGAAGGAGCAAGTGCTTTTTCAAACAAGATAGGGAATCTAGTTTTTGGAAAAAATATCACGTTGATCGATGATCCATTTCATAAGGATATTTTCCCAATGCCATTTGACTATGAAGGTGTTCCAAAAAAGAAATTAACAATAGTCGAAAATGGAGTTTTAAAAAACATTGCTTATGATTCGTACAATGCAAATCGATTCAAAATGCCAAATACTGGACATGCACTGCCGGCTCCAAACACTCTTGGCCCAATTCCACTTCATATGTATATAAAGCCTGGGATCTCAACGCGCGAAAAAATGATCAAATCTGTAAAGCGAGGATTATTAGTTACAAGATTATGGTATGTTCGAGTCTTAAATCCTAAACAACTAAACATAACTGGAATGACTCGCGATGGAACATTTCTCATAGAAAATGGTACAATTATCAAGCCAGTGAAAAATATGAGATTTAATCAAAGTATTCCACAAGCATTAAACAACACTCTTGCAATTGAGGATAAACTTACGCCTCTTGCAAGCTTTGAAGGGGAACTTATTGGTCTTGCTCCAACAATGCATATCGGATCGTGGAACTTTACAAGTGCAACTCTGTTTTGAAAGTCGTTATACATTTACCTTTTGCTCTATGAAACATATCAAGAAGATTTTGAAAACCGAAGGGATTATAAAAGCCCACCCAAATGACACCCTTTCAAGCGTCCTTTCAAAGCTTACAAGTTCCCATGATGCGGCGTTTATCTTTGATGATAAAAATGTATTTCAAGGCGTCATTAATCCTTAT
>PCVM01000095.1 GCA_002796045.1 Candidatus Roizmanbacteria bacterium CG11_big_fil_rev_8_21_14_0_20_36_8 | reverse complement strand
GATGCGCTCTCGTGTAACTTTGAACTCCTTGCCTACTTCTTCAAGTGTTTTTGGTTTGCCATCCTCGAGTCCAAAGCGCATTATTAACACTTTCTTTTCACGAGGAGATAGCGTTTCAAGCACATCCTGGAGTGCATCTTTGAGTAACTCAGAAGATACAGCGTCGTAAAGACTTGGCTTCGAACGATCGGCAATAAACTGCTCTAATGTTGCTTCTTTATCATCCCCGACCGGGGTAGAAAGAGATTTTGGCTGCTGAGATATTCTCATTAAATTTTCTGCATCATCTACAGTAATTTCCATCTCTTTTGCAATATCTTTTATATCTGGGTCTTTACCATGTTTTTGCATCAATTTACGCTGAGTTTTGTAAAATCGATTAATCTGATCAACCATGTGAACTGGAATTCTAATCGTTCTTGACTGATCAGCTATTGCACGCGTTATCGCTTGTCTTATCCACCAAGTTGCATAAGTTGAAAACTTGAACCCCCTTCTCCAATCGTATTTCTCAACACCACGAATCAAACCTTTATTACCCTCTTGAATCAGATCTAGAAATGTAAGCCTTCTTCCAAGATATTTTTTTGCAATTGATACGACGAGTCTTAAATTTGCTTTTATTAATCTATCTTTTGCATCCATGTCTCCTTTTTCAGCTCTTTTGGCAAGATCGATTTCATCTTCAAATATAAGAAGGGGGGTCCTGCCAATTTCTTTAAGATATTTTTTTATTGGGTCTAAAGATTCTCCATGCTTCCCGCCAATTAATTTTTCAAGCTCTTTTTCAATTTCTTCTGAAGATTTGTTTGCTTCTTCGTCTTCTCTTGTTGAAGTTGTTTCAAAAATATCGATACCTAGTTCAAATGCTGAATCGAAAAACTCATCAACTTTTTCAACATGCTCTTCTGGGTTGGGGAAAATCATTAATATGTCATCTTGGACAAGAAAACCATCACTCTCTCCCCGCTTTAATAACTCTTTAATGTTTTTTGGAATTTTGTTACTCATAATTTAAAATTGATTTTTTAAGTTGAAGTTAAAATGTGTATAGAGAAACATATTCTACAACGTTCTATAGATTATTTCTACGTCATTAAGCTCTTTGACAAGAAATGATGTTTTTTCTTCATCATTTTTATCATCAGAATTAAGTAATTTTTCAATAGATTTTTTTAGAATCAACCTCTTTAAATCGTATGCCATTTTTACAATTTCTTTTTCTTTAAATTCCGGCATGTCACTAGAATACATATATAATTCATCTGCCACTGCTTGGAGTTCAGCTGGTAATCTGCTAATGAAAATGTTGTATATGAAGTCTTGGTGAATTTTCAAATCTGACTCAAGATTTACAAATAATTTTTGGTATGAAGGGATAATAAACAATGGATTGTTGAGCTTGCTTTTGATTGATTCAATAATATTTATTGGATTTTCTAAACTCAGAAGATATGCTAATATAAAGCGTTGTAATAATTCTTCTTTTTTTGGAGCACTTTTTTTAATATTAGTCTTAGGACGGAAAGAAGATTTATTAGAACTTTGTCTTTTGTTCAATAATGACAATACACTTCCTTCAGTCACTTCTAAAATTGATGCAATCTTTCTGACATAATGTGAACGAACTATTGGATTTGAGATTAATATTATAAATGGAGCTACTTCTTCAGCAATTTTCTTTTTATGAAAAGATGACGAGTTTGGATATTTTTTTTGAGCAGCTTCAATAATCACATCGTAAATTGGACGTGCAGATTTTATATCCTTTTTGAATTGAATTGGGTCTTTTTGTAAAGCTTCATCTGGATCTTTACCACTTTTAAATTCAGCAATATATACTTCAAAGTCCATTTTTTCAGCTAATGCTACTCCACGCATCATTGCTTCAATTCCTGCAGCATCCATATCGAGTGCCAAAGTCAATCGTTTTGTATATCTTTTGATAATATTTAGCTGCCCTTCGGTTAATGCGGCACCTTTTATTGCGACAAAATAATCCAAACCAAATTGATAGGGTGAAATCATATCAAATTCACCTTCAACGATTACTGCATTATCTTCCTTGCGAATTGCATCCTTTGTCAGATGAAGTCCAAATAGATGATTTCTTTTATGATAGATCTCTGTTTCCGGAGTGTTGACGTATTTCGCCTCTTTGTTTTCACCATCCAATATGCGACCAGAAAATCCCACAACGTTTGAGCGTGCATCTCTTAAGGGGAAAATTATTCTATTTCTAAATCTATCGTACGCACCACCATTTGTTTTTTTGATTATCAAACCTGTTTCCACTATTTCTTGTATAGTGTAATTTTTTTTTAATAGATACCTTTTCAATGAATCCCACGAATCGGGAGAATAGCCAACTTCAAAAGTTTTAATTATTTTTTCACTTAATCCGCGATTAAAAAGATATTCCAATGACTTTTTTCCAAATTCTGTATTTAGAAGAACGTATTGAAAATATTTCAGTGCAACGAGGTTTATCTCGTACATTTTTTGAACTCTATTAAATTGCTCATCATCTCGAGTGATATTTTCTAAAGTTACTCCGGCAACATCTGCGAGATCCTTGAGAGCTTCAAAAAATGAAATATTTTCCCACTTCATCAAAAATGATATTACATCACCTCCGTCGTTGCACGTTCCAAAACATCTCCAGATTTGTCGATCAGGGGAAACAACAAAAGATGGAGTTTTTTCTTGATGAAAAGGGCATAAACCTTTATAATTTCTGCCTACTTTCTTCAATTTGGCATGCCGTCCAATATATTCTACGATGTCAATTTTTTGTTTTATCTCTTCAATTTGATTATTCATACTCTTTTTCACTTGCTTTCTCTTTCCAAATCCTATTATAATGGTTTTTGATGCTATATATATACCTCGATACCACTCAGATCAAAGTTATGCATGTTAAAAAAAGCTTGCTTGGGGCATATGATACATCTTTTGTAAATAAATCTTTGCAGATAAAAATGATTGAGAATGGTCTGCCGACAAATCCCGACGTAATTGCTTCAGGCATCAAAGAAGCCCTTTCTGGCATTCCTCAGCAATCAAGAACAGAAAAAGATGTAACGCTTATTCTTCCTCAAGAAGCATTTTTATTTTTCCGGGCAGACATGCCAATTGATGTAACTGAAGCAGTCCTAGATACATATCTCCGCGAAAAAGCACGTTCACGTCTAAATTCAGATATTGATAATAGCTACCATTATTACATCATAAGAGAAAGTGAAGGAAAGAAAAAAGTACTTTTCTTTGCAATTAAGAAGGAGGTTCTTGAAGCATATAAAAAGCCACTTGAGCTTATTGATTTAAATTTAAAACAAATAGTTCCAGAACCTCTCACTTACTATAAATTATTCGAAAAAACTCTACGTTCAAACAAAAAGGAAAATATTTGGTACGTTTCTTTCGACCATGATTCACTTTCTGGATATGTTTTTGATTCATATGGCCTTCTTGAAGAAAAGAGATGGACTGCTACTTTATCAACAACCAAAAAAATTGAAACAACTGTTCAAAAACAGGTAGCAATTCTTGAGGCTCAAAATATCAAAATCAATAGACTTATTCTATCTGGATCTCAATCTGATGAAATTCGACAAGACACATTTACAAAAGATGTGGGAGTTTGGACAAATCCAATAAAAAGAATTATCCCTCATTTTTATGCAGATTATCTAAGGATTCTCAAAGGTCAAACTGATAAAGAACTTCCAGTCTTGACCTACGATATGTTGATTGGAGCATTTATTTTCACATCTGAAGACAAAAATTTTTGTATGGTTAAAAGTGAAGGAAGTGCTTCTAATAAACCAAATCTAAAATCTTCAAGTTCAATTATTCCAAAAATATCAATATCAAAAAAGACGGTTTTTCTTTTTTTAGCTTCGTTTATATTAACAATAATAGTAATTGCGGCTGCATATTTTCTTAGATCAGGCAGCTCGTTTTCGGTAAAAATGCCAGCCATTCCAATTCCAGGTTTGACAAATCCCACTTCAACACCGATTCCTCCATCTCCTACCTTGGCTCCTCCTACCGCTACGCCTACCCCATCGATTAATCGTTCTGACGTACGAGTTAAGATATTAAACGGAATAGGCATAGTTGGAAAAGCAGGTGAAGTAAAGGTTTATTTGCAAAGTAAAGGTTACGAAGATTTTCAAACTGACAATGCAGATAACTATGATTATGAAACAACGATTATTCAATCTAAAAAAGGCGATGATATGATAAAAAATCTACTCGAATTGGACATTCAGTCTCAAGTAGAAAATAAAGTAAAGTTTGAACTGTTGCCCGATGATGAAGCAGCAGATATTGTCTTGATAGTCGGAGCAGATTTCAAATAATCTCAAAATAATTCTAATACTATCAGAACAGTCCTCTTGTGGTAAGATAAGTGCTTATGGATAATGACAAGCTCCAATCTCTGAAAAAAAAGTGTCAGGAAATTTCTACAAAAATCAATCCTAAAGCACTTTCTGAAACAGTAAAATCACTTGAAGCAAGAACATATGAACAAAATTTTTGGAACGATCATGAAACTGCCTCTGATGTAATGAAAAGAATCGCAGACATGAAGCAGGAAATCGATGACATTGAACTAATGCAGCTTTATATTGATGAAGACGAGCTTGAAGAAGCTGAAAAACTTATCAGTCAATACGAGATTAGACTTTTTTTATCAGGTAAATACGACAAAGGAAACGCAATTTTTTCTATTCACTCAGGCCAAGGTGGGACTGAGGCGATGGATTGGGCAAGCATGCTCTTTCGGATGTATACTCGCTATTTTGAGATTAAAGCTTGGAAATGGGAAGAGATTGACAGAGTTGCAGGTGAAGAAGCTGGTATCAAGAGTGTAATAATTAATGTAACTGGATCTTTTGCGTATGGACTTCTAAAGGCTGAAGCTGGAACTCATCGATTAGTCCGACAATCACCGTTTAATTCTGACAATCTCAGACAAACATCTTTTGCATTAGTTGAGGTTCTCCCTGTTATTGCTAATAAAGATATAGATGTAAAAGAAGAAGATGTAGATTGGCAATTTTTCAGGTCTGGGGGAGCCGGAGGACAAAATGTTAATAAAGTCTCAACTGCAGTCAGGTTGATTCATAAACCAACTGGAATCATAGTAACTTGCCAGCAAGAGAGATCGCAGCTGCAAAATAGAGAAAATGCACTCCAATTACTTAGAGCTCAACTTTGGGAACTTGAAGAGAAAAAACGTGAAAAAACAATTGGAACCTACAAAAAAGATACACAGGCATCATGGGGAAAACAGATAAGATCATACGTCTTGCACCCGTACAAAATGGTAAAAGACATGCGAACCAAATACGAAGATAGCCAAGCTGAGCAAGTACTTGATGGTAATATTGAAGGATTTATCCAGGCGTTTATCAAAAAATCGTAACTTAAGTATTTATAAAAAATTCTACAATTTATGATATTCTATACATATGAATTCGAAAAATCACCTTCTTCATAAAATTGATACAAATGTTATAAAAACAAGTAAAAACTGGCCAATAATTGTTGGGGTGGTCGTGTTGACAATGGTGCTTGGAATTGGAACGGGTTTTGGAGTAAATACATTAACTTCAAAATCAAGTTCAAGAAAAACCACAACTACTGTTAACCAAAAGGATTCTTCGGGAGAGATGACATCAGCTGGTATTTTGGATAAAAATACTTTTAAAGATAATGCTGAAGGAGTGTTAAAAGAAGGCGGTTTTGAAGGTGAGGGAACTTTCCACCTAGAACGCCCAGGAGGCGATGACCAAAATGTCTATCTAACATCAACAACAGTTGATTTGTCTGAATTTATAGACAAAAAAGTCAGCATCTGGGGTGCTACATTTGATTCTGAAAAAGCAGGATGGCTCATGGATGTGGGATTTATTGAAATTGTCAAGTAGAAATCTTCTAGGCAACAAAATGCAAAGGTCAGCTATACTTAAATCAACATGATCTCATTTCAAAACACTACCGTAAAATACCCACTTGGAAATAAGGCTCTCGATCGAGTGAGCTTCGATATTGAAGAAAATGAATTTGTATATCTTGTGGGCCCATCTGGTGCTGGTAAAACCACTATTCTCAAGCTCATCTTGAATGAAATCCAACCAACTGAAGGATCAATAACTATTGACGATATGGAAATTTCAAGCAAAAAATTCAAAAGCGTCACGAAGTTACGACAAAATATTGGAATAGTCTTTCAAGATTTTAAAATTCTACCAGAAGCTAATGTTTTTGAAAATGTAGCTGTGAGTATGAGGATTAAGGGATTTTCTTCAGCAACGATAAATTCTGAGGTGAATAACGCTCTTAAAACTACGGGAATCCAGGATAAAAAAGAAATGTTTCCAGCACAACTTTCAGCTGGTGAAATTCAAAGAGTCGCAATAGCTCGTGCAATAGTTGGAAATCGACCAATAATCTTAGCCGATGAGCCTACTGGAAATCTTGATCCGAAAACTACTTGGGAAATAATGAGAATATTTAAATTTCTGGAAAAAACAAAGACTATCATTTTTGCCACTCACAATACTGATATTGTAAATAGTATGAAGCGCAGGGTTATCGTTGTCCAAAATGGTCGCATCAAAAAAGATATGAAAAAAGGAGGATATGAGCTATGAATGAAGTAATCACATCGCTTCGTAGGACTCCTTATCAAACTTTTGCCGCTCTGTCTGTCTTATTTTTTACGCTCCTTTTGTCTGGACTCCTATTTATTTCATTGAGTTTTTTGCGTGGACTTTTAGACTATGTTGAAACTCGACCACGTGTAATTATTTACTTCCAAGTCAA
>PCVM01000031.1 GCA_002796045.1 Candidatus Roizmanbacteria bacterium CG11_big_fil_rev_8_21_14_0_20_36_8 | reverse complement strand
CCACAAGTGATTTACAAAAAAGTTGATGGAGTTATTTGCGAACCATACGAAGAGTTGACTATCGATATTCCAAAAGATTATATGGGTGTCGTCACTGAAGAAATTGGGAAAAGGAAAGGGAAACTTATAAATATGACAACTCAACAAGGAAATCAGCTTCGTTTAGTTTATAAAATTTCAAGCCGAAACCTTATCGGAATTCGGAGCAATTTGATGACAAATACTCGTGGAACTGCAATTTTGAATACTTATCTTATTGGTTATGAACCTCTTGGAACTAGTATGGAAAGCGTACGAAACGGAGCTCTTATCTCAACACAATCTGGCGATACCTTATCTTACGGATTGGCAAATGCACAAGTTCAGGGCGTATTGTTTTATGGTCCAGGAACAAAGGTTTACGAAGGAATGGTTGTTGGAATTTCCTCACAAGAGCGAGATCTTGAAGTAAATGTTTGTCGAGCAAAAAAACTAACAAATAATCGATCATCTGGAGAAGGTGTAAAAATTCAACTTGAACCACCTACCGAATTATCACTAGAACAGTATCTTGATCTTATCGGTGATGACGAATTACTTGAAATCACACCAAAAGGAATTAGACTTAGGAAAATGAAGCTTTCAATAGCTGCACGACGTGTCGCGAAAAGGAATGGTTGAATTAAATTTTTCTAAGTAAATATAATTTATACCTAGTATTGATTGGCCATTTATCAACTACCACAGATGGCTTAAATGTATTTACCTCATAAGCAGGATTTCCCATGAACTCTTCTTCTTCAGAGATTACATATAAATACTTATTTTGATAGTAATCATTATAATTAAAACTTTTGCCATCTACTTCATGTAGATATTTTTGGACTGTTGAAACAGTATCATAGCCTAAATTGACTATGTTGTAATTTGTAATATTTTGTTGTTTGATTATTTTGTATGTTTTCTTCTCCATCATAATATTCCAGTCTTTTGCCATTCCAAATCCATGCGACGGAAGTTTAGAATATTTTATTAATGAAAAAATTACAATGATTAGAATAAATAAACCAATAAGGGCTGTATTTAATAATTTTCTTAATTTATACAAAATAATCGTAAAGAGAAATAGTGACCCGCTCAGATAATAATGCATCGTATATACAAATGAAAATTTATCTTCAAATACTTGACTTTTATTTTGAGTAAATAGTAATAATGTTTGGGTATTATAAAAATTATTTCTAAGTTCAAATATTATCATTGGAGAAACGCCGATTAACAATCCAATAAATATATTTGCGAACTTAAGCAATGAAATCTTTTTGAAAAATAAATAATAAAACAATACTCCAACTATTGTTAGAGCAAACTGATAATGAAATAATAATAATAATCCCATCATCATTCCAATAAGTATCAGCATCAACCTTTTATTATATTTTTCATAGATTCCCAATAGTAAAACTAAATATGGCGTAAGAATAAATTGAGCAGTTGGATTCCAAAAAAATCTTGAATAATCAATGTATAAAGGGAAAAACGAAAAAAGTATAACCATGATAATAGCGACTTTTTCATTGGTTAATAGCCGAGTGCCATAAAACAAAGGAATAACTGAAAATGCTCCAAAAATCATAAATAAATATGAGCTATTAACTGGATCAAGTTTGCCAAAAATAAGAAATGGGATCATAAAATAATAGGTAATTGATCCTTGAAAGAGATATCTCGCTCCCATTCGAAGTGAGATTGGCGGGCCAATAAACTCAATACTTTTTGCTCTCCAAATACGAAGGGCTTCAAGTGAAAAGCTTGCTTGTTCGGATGAAAAATTTAGATAATTTTCAAAATGAATTGATCTAATTGCAATATAAAAAATTATCAACAACATAAGTAAAACGACCTTCTTGTTGCTTGTTATCAACTTCATTGTTTTATTATAGTCAATAATGCTTATGATTTTGTCAGTATATAATGTCATTATGTATGTAAAAATTGTCAGGTTGATATCTTTCTTATTATTAATATTTTTGTTGCTGTTTGGAGCATATATTTTTGCAGCTGGCGGCGGAATTTCCAACATTGACAATATCGTTACTTCGTACCAACCTACAGATACCGACACGAATTATCTTACTGCACTGAGTTATTATCGAGGAGAGGGTTTATATAAAAATGCAAGTAGCATTTATCCTCCAGGAAGGATGCTGGCTTTATCTGGACTTTTTAATTTATTTGGAGCATCAATACCAACTGGGGCATTTTACTTTAATTTCTTTCCAGCTTTATTTTACTCCCCCTTACTCTTTTTTCTTTCTTTTTTGATATTCTCAAATAATAATAATAATAATGTCGTATCTCTTTTATTTTCAACTATTACTGTTTGGATTGATCTTACTCTTATAAGAACTGCTCAAGAAATTCATGTTATAACTGTACTATTTTTTGTTCTATTTCTGACACCCTTTAAGTGGAGAAGAATTAAAAATTTGCTACTTGGTGTTTTGTTCGGCTTGGTTTTTCTCTTCAGAATAGAGGCTGGAATTTTTTTAATTTTAGCCTTAATTATTCCAAATCTTCGCTCCCTTAATAAAATTAATGTCCAAAAGTATGCTATTTTAGGTTTATTTTCAGTCTGGCTTCCGATACTATCAATACTAATTCGAGACTCATCAATAGTTAATTTTTTTAATGATGTTGTCATTCTTGGATTGATAGCTCAACCAAAGACAATGGCCCAGGCGATCCAACCGGATCACATTCCCCTCTTTACTGCTGTTCTCATATTCACAATCTCCTCAGGCCTGGCTTTATTTTTGAAAATAAAAAAACTTCCGATTCAATCTTTCGCTATTTTTTCGGTTCTAAGTTTTGCAACTGCCTTGAGTCGTTCAGACGAAGGCCACTTATGGTACGGAGCATCATTAATTTCGATATATATCACCCATATATTAATTTCATCAAAACAATTAGTAAAATTTTTCAATATAGATTCTTCAATTAAGATAACGATTTTTTCAGTATTTTTTTTCTTTTTGGGCAAATCTCTTATCTTTTTAAAATCTCCCTCAATTTATGTCATTGCATCTTTGTTATTGTTCTTTTTAATTCCTTATTTTTCCAAAAGGATAGATTGGAAAGTTATTCAAATTGCAGGACTTATAGCAACACTAATAATGTTTCACAGCATCTCCTACATAAAATTAAGATATTCTCCACTTCACCCCTATCTTGGCATTCCAAAATATTCCTCAAGTTTTTTTAAAGATGAAGAAGACGAAATTGCAGGGCTGATATTTCCAAAAAAAGATGTAGAGACTCTTAAAAAGATTTCAGTATTAGTTCCACAATCTGAAAAATATATTTATATTTTTCCTAATCATTTTCTTTACTATGAGTTTTTTAATCAGTCAAATCCTACTAGATATTTCTATAATAATAATGAAAGAACAGATGCAATTGAAAAGGAAATTATTACTAATTTCAAAAAAACTAATACTAAGTATTATTTAATATTTACAAAACAAGCCGAACTTAAAGGTGGTCCAGTTTGGAAATGGATTCAGCTAAATACTCACTCTGAACAAGAATTTACTCTTAATGATGAAAGCGTCCAACTCCGTAAGATTATCTAAAATAAAGATCATGAATCATATTCGGGTCAGATTCAATTTTTATCTCTTCAGGCGATAGAAGGTATTTTTTGATAACGGTTCCATTACCATATCTCAAAGTTGAAATAGGCTCTATGTTTATTCCAACCTTATTTTTGACCCACCAATCCCAGTCAAGGTCCGGTCTATTATCAGGTGGTGACAATAAAATTAAATAAGTAATCTTCTTCTTTTGAAATGGATATGCTTTTCGATCTTGGTTTGTTTTTGACATTAAATCAAGCGCATATCTAGGTGTATATCCGTACTGATCTGGAGAGAATATGAAATATCCAAATTCTTTATCTTCAGCATCAAATATTGTTTTTGCAACAGTTTGATTAAATTTCCAAGATGCACTATCAAAACCTATGAATTTTTTAGAATTAATTATATCTTTTGCAACAAAATAATAGTTTCCTAAAAGAACTATTGCCATAAGAAATATAAATAGATAGCGATTCAATATCTTATATGTTGTAGCAAGTAATATCACAAATAAAGGAAGAAATGGCAAGTAGTAATAGCCCCAAACTTTTCCAGCATAAGGTATTGTCAAAGCCCAAAATCCAAGATAAAAAAACATTACTAATTTATAAAATATCATATTGGAAAGAGCTTTTTTCTTTGAATATTTATAAAGTCCGAAGAGAACTCCTAAAACAACAATAAATGTCATGTATTTAAAATCACCCTCGATAAGTCCAACACCTTTAATAAATATTCCTTGAAGACGATCGGTGATGTGGCTTTGTAAATTAAATCGACTACTATTCTCCCCCTCGAAAATATACTTTAAGACTGAATGAAGCTGAAAAAAACTATTTCTAAGTTCAAATAAAATATATGTAGATAATGGAATTATTATAACAAAATAAGACAATATATGGCTCAACCTCTTTCTCTTCAATAAATCTGGGAAAATATATACAAAACTTAAAAATAGTATAGGAAAGCCGAATGCTATTTGAAACTGAATAATTATGCCTAAAATAAATATAGAGATAACAAGAAATAACGGTTTTTTCGATTTAACATACAGATAAAAATAATAAAAAAAGATAGGAGTCAGCATTAGTGCGCCAAACGGATTAAACATGTTTTTAACATACGAAATAGTTATTGTAGAAAAAATTAATGCTGATATAAGCCCTGTCGTCTTATCAAAAAGCTCTTTCGCAACAAAATAAATAATTGCAATTGCAGAAATAGTAAGTATTACCCAAAACCATGACATAAGACTGGGCTGACCTGCAGATAAGATATATGCTGGGACTTGTATGTAAAGCCAAAGGGGACCATGAAATAATCCAGGTATGCTTGAGCGGGGGCCAATTAACGTCAAGTTTGCGTTATCCACAATATCTGCAATCAATAAAAAATCACGAGCAATATCTGTGTGAAAATATATATCGCCATGAATTGGATACCAAGAGCTCAAGAAAATATTAAGCGTGATAAAGATAATCAGTGCCCAATGAAGTTTATTTTTAAATAATTTTTTAACCATGTATTGACTATACAATAATTAATTAATGAACTTTACAAAAAATGACCTTCCGTCATGTAATACATTCACGGCATCAATTATCTTACATTTTTTTGATATCTCTTTTTTAGGATCAACTTGAATTATCTCAACATTCTTTTTTGATAATATTTCAATTAAATGACCAGTATAAACGGCCCAAGACTCACTCCCGCCAAGACCAGAAATACAAAGAGTATTTTTCAAACTCCAATCGACACTTTCATAAACTTGGTCATTAAAATTTGTAGCCGTCTCAATAGAATTTGCAACAAAAGAATTTTTTAACCATTGACCTTTAATTTCATTAGAAATAAATAAAGATAATAAAAACCACAAAATCAATAATAAATATCTTGCTTTACGATTAACAATCGAGATGTTTTGCAATGAAAAAGCTACCAAAGAAATAAGAGCCATTAAAGAAATATCCAAATAGTAAACTAGAACTCTATTTAAAAAATAAAACGGTAATAATCCTGCAAATGCCCAAATTACAAAAAAACCAGCCATATTTTTATTTTTTTTTAATATGAAAGTCACAGATAATAGAATTAGAATACAATTTAAAATTACTAATATGAAAAACATTGTTGTTTCGGGATAAGGCATTCCCATCTGCCACCCATGTCTGTAATTTATAGTCCAAAGACTAAAATGAATAATATTTTCTATTAATAATTTCAGGTCAAACGTATATCCATAAACTGGATCAGAAATATCGTATACAAGAAACTTCATGATGAAAAACAACACTGTTGGAACCCAAAAAGCCAGTAGATATTTTAAATATCTCTTTTTAAAATTTGCTAAGGCAATAAATGAAATCAGTATTAGAATTGAAATAAATATTTCCTTAGTAAGCATTGCTAACAAGAAAAAAACCAATGATAATACAAAGTTTTTTATTTCGCTTTTTTTAACAAACGAATAGAAGCACAATACTGAACCCCAAAAAAAAATTATGAATAATATGTCTCCAATACCAGACAACGTATAAACTAAATAAAACATTACATGTGAAGTCATAAATACCAATCCGGCAATAAATGCAATTAATTTTTCTATTTTTACATATTTAATTAAAAAGATATAAAAAAGATATGTAGCAAATGAAAGTAATAAAAGAGATACGCCATGGAAGATCGGAAGGTTAAATGGTACCAAAGTATATAAAGTAAAAAAAATCTTCGGAACTGGACGAAAATGCACAACATCAGAAAAAAGTTCAATTATCGAAATTATTGAGCGAGGAGCATGTAGATAATGCTCTACGTCGTCTCCGGCAATCATTAAAAATAACGAGTCTTTATAGTAAATGAACGAAGAACCAAGGAAAAAAATAAAATCAACATATGGAATTTTAAATATAACTTTAATGAATCTTGATTGTTTTAAATTCATATATTTAAAAAATTATTTGGCGGTCGGCTACAATTTAATTTGTAGAATACAATTCATCTACAATTAATCCGTCTTTCAAATATATAGTTTTGTTTGTGAACGATGCAGTATATTTATCATGAGTAACGAGAATAATTGTTTTATTATATTTCTTATTTAGATAAGTAAAGAGCTCCATTATTTCATTTGCAGATTTACTATCTAAATTTCCTGTTGGCTCATCTGCTAAAATTATTTCAGGGTCATTAATTAAAGCTCTAGCTATTGCTACTCGCTGCCTTTGACCGCCAGACATCTCAGATGGTTTATTCT
>PCVM01000012.1:6345-7000 GCA_002796045.1 Candidatus Roizmanbacteria bacterium CG11_big_fil_rev_8_21_14_0_20_36_8 | reverse complement strand
TGCATTTAAATGTTTTGTATTTAGCAGAATTGCTGTACGTTTTTCTCTCTAACGTTTTCAAAGCATATCCTTTTTTCTCAAGCTGTTTAAACTCCTTTTGCTTTGATAAGTCATTTTTATCAATACCTTCAAAATAATTAATACGCTTTACATCTGTATAGGTATTTAAAAAATAATCATATAGCTTTACCCAATCGAGTCTTATATTACTTACTTTCAAAGCATTTCTGATATTGCTAGAATCGATGTAAACGTATGTATCGAGATTTTTTAGATTTATTTTTTTCACAATTAAGTCATTATGCAATTACTAGTTAATTTACCATTGTGGTTCCATTATACTCCCCTATACCCACACTCCCCAATACATCAGTGCTGCCAGGTCGACGAGCAATATATGAATCATGAAATTGTAGAGATATCCATTTTTCAGTTTAAAGAATATGTTGGGCATGAAGAGAGCAAAAATGGTGGTGGCAAAAGTCATGACGAGCGTTATATTCAGATCGATTCGTTCTACAGATGCCAGATGAGCAATTCCGAAGAGTACTCCCAGCAAAAGCGCCATAGATCGTATACTCATTTTATTCTGATGCAACTTTGTCATGAGAATAATGAGCATGAGTTGTTGCAGAAGCACATCGATAGGTTTTAT
>PCVM01000012.1:2461-6192 GCA_002796045.1 Candidatus Roizmanbacteria bacterium CG11_big_fil_rev_8_21_14_0_20_36_8 | reverse complement strand
ATCTATGACTTCACGATATAGATTTCTAAAAAGAAATATACACAAGACGCTTAATACCAAGAAGTAAAGAAGTGCCAGCTCAAAAGAAGTATTAGTTATGAAATTATAAAAGAATAGCCAGATTGTTGCATCTGCCAAAAACCACAAAATAATTATTTTTGGGATATTTTTATTCATTTCTCTATTAAAATTATTTCCATACAATACTCCGCATATTCTTTCAGAAGTTTGCAGTCGACATTTTTGGATGATCCGTACTTATTGTATTCATTTAGAGCTTCTTTAATAATCGGAGCATAAATTGATGGAAGAATTTTCATGCCCCACTCTCCCCCTTCGCGCTTAGAGGTGATAAGATTATTTTTTATAAATGCAAGAACGCGACAGAAATTCAGAACAGCGTAAGTCGGTACTTTGCACGTACCGTCATTAGGTCCTTTCATTACATTATCAAAACTCCATTTCACGTCACGGGTTATTGAGTCGAGATACTGGTCAAGTGGCACATCTGGAAATATTTGAAATATTGGGTCTCCTGTCAAAACAAACCCACGCTTCTTTGTTATGGCAAAATGTGCGGCGAGATCTGGATCAGATTTAGTTTCTTCAAGTTTTATTTCGTGAGCAATATAGTTCTGTTTCCAACTATCAGAATAATGAAATTCATATGGAGTCGGATAAGTGAAGTTTTCAAGTTGCTCTGAAGTAATTACACTGAACTCCAACTTCTCAGTCGTATCCTTGACAAGTTCAAGTGTCACTTTTACCAATTTCTGTTTTTCATCAAGAGTCAATGATTTCTTTACAACGATTAAAAAATCAATATCACTAGACATATCGTTATAACAATCCATAGCTACTGATCCGTGTACGTATATGCCAACGAGGTCGCTTCCAAAAAAGTCTGAAAAGGTACTGGTGATTTTTTTAAGAATACTTAAAGTTGGTTTTATTATTTTCATTTTTTTAAAATGTCGGGGATATCAGACTTGAACTGACGACCTTACGGTTCCGAACCGTCTGTTCTAACAATCCGAGCGACATCTCATACTTGTAATTATATCAACCAAAAATTACTCATCCTAGCGTTTCTGAACAATTTTATTTCGTACTGCTATAAATTTGTGTACCATGATCAAAAATTCTATTACTCTGTGATGCTGGATAACCAAACATTACTGTCAACCCATCATCAACCATATTCAATCTTGATGCAACTATCATTTTTGCTCGTAAGGCTAATTCATAAGCATTTCTTCCGTATATTAAACCATGGTCCAACTCCAATTCCAAAGGTTTCCAAGCACCATCGGTTAGCAATCCAACCGTTGTCGTATCATTGAAAGGGAGGAAAAAACATTTGTCAATAAGATGTTCTAAAGGACACTCCCCATTTCCCAAACTTTTGAGCCCATATCCAAAGCCACCATTAGGGGAAGTGTCATCGCTCGTAACAGATACATGATGTCTTTTACCTTCTCTTTCAAATGCATAGCCGCGGCAATCTCCCAGACTACCTAGAAAAATATGAGGTTCGCCCTTGAGTTGTGCAAATCGTGCAAATGCTATTGGAGCGTCGCCATATTCTTGAACACTTACTGTATATCGTGCAGCGGCATAAATATCTTCAACTAAATCTCTAATTGCATCATCAGGGCATTCGTAGCCTAAAGAGGTTTTATCATAGCCACTTTCAATATACGATGCTCTAAAAGTTTCGGCAAATCGCCGACTTCCCTCAATTCCACCAGCTCCATCAATTACCATCATAGTTTGTCTATTACGGTCAGCGTAATACATGTCATCTGTTCCATATTTTGATCGTGCAATAATCGTACAAGCATGAACTTCATAACTACCCCCCAGTGAGCACTTTTGCTCTAGACAAGGTAGTTCGCGCCATATTCGTAACCCTTTTTGTACCGTTTCTCTGTCAACATACATATATTAAATCTAAATTAATGATTTTCTATGCGAGAATACAACCAATTGTGTTAATTACTATATTACGCACCTCGGAGGTGCGGGCTTCTTTTTTTGTCGGGATGGCGGGGCTCGAACCCACGACCTCACGGTTCCGAACCGTGTGTTCTACCATCTGAACTACATCCCGATGTAAATGCCTCATTGCTTCCCCGCTCCAGGTTGGAATTCTGGAGGAAGTTCTGATGAGGATTTTTGACTGCCCTTGCTGCCCATGATTGATCTTCGAACTTTTCCTTTTGGAGATGCTGCACCTTGCTGCTTGGCTTGCTCTTCTTCTGCCTGTTGTTTTTCTTGTTCTGCAAGCGCTTCATCTCTTTCCTTTTCTTCTTCCTCTTGTTCTTTTTTAAGATACACTTCCTCCTCTTCACGTTTTACTCTTCGATGGTAATCCAAATGCATTTTTTTCTCATTCGGATCATTGCTCTCTCCTACTCCAAGTTGCTGTCTTATCTGGTCAAGCTCAGGACTGTCATGTTGTTTGTACGAATTGTTGAGTTTGTCAAAATCTATATCCGTGAAGTTATTGTTCCCTTTTTTGCGTTCCTCAGAGGTCGGATTTGTAAAAAGTTCAGAAAAGGGATTAATTGTATTTACAATTTCAATTCCCGCCTGCTTTGCGGTGTCACGTCCAAACTCATAGACGTTCTCAAGTGACTCTCTTACAATGCTCTTTTTATTATTATTTTGTTTTTTCATATCCCCAACATCGCTTTTCCACGTTCGGTCATAAGGTCCATTGACCAAGGCGGATCAAAAGTTAACTCAATATTTATATTCTCTGGTTTGATATCAAGAAGTCCGAGCTGGTAATGAATTTCATCTTTTATTGTGTCAAAAAGTGGGCATCCGAGACTTGTTAGCGTCATTAAAATATTGACCACGCCCTTTTTCTGGGAAACTTTATAAACTAGTCCTAAGTCGACTATTGACATATTGAGTTCAGGATCCATCACTTCATCGAGTTTTTTCGTAATATTTTGTACAGTTGTCATAGTTATAAGGTTGAATAGTAAAGTATAACATGGCATAATGAACCTCATATGAATGACTATAAAGTACGATTTATTCCTCTTGGTGGCGTTATCGGAGTTACCAAAAACATGTATGTTTACGAACTTTACAAAGGTGAAGAACTTCAAGATATTATCATCGTTGACTGCGGAATGGGATTTCCCGATGCTCATGAATTTGGCATAGACCTCATTATTCCAGACATTTCTTACTTAAAAGATAAGTTGGATAAAATTCGTGCTATTTTGATATCACACGGTCATGAGGACCATATTGGAGCGCTTCCTTTTTATTATGAGCAACTAGGCAAGCCCCCAGTCATCGCTACAAAACTTGCAAAAATGTTTATTCAAAATAAGTTCAAAGAACTTGAGACGAAAATCGATATCCGAGATGTCGAGTTTCGTAAATGGCTGAAGTTTGGTGAGTTTGAGGTACGATTTATTCACATGACTCACTCGATTCCTGACGCAACTCATATTGTAATAAAAACTCCTATTGGACAACTTTACCATGGTCCTGATTTCAAATTTGACCTTACTCCTCCTTATACAAAACATCCTGACTTTCATGAGATCACACAAGCTGGTGAAGATGGAGTTTTATGTTTATTATCTGACGTTCTCGGCTCTGAACGTCCAGGAATGACAGCCTCAGAGTCAACTGTTGGCCAGACTTTTGAAGACGAGATGCGAAGTACCAAAGGTAAATTTATCATGACAACCTTTTCTTCA
>PCVM01000012.1:0-2455 GCA_002796045.1 Candidatus Roizmanbacteria bacterium CG11_big_fil_rev_8_21_14_0_20_36_8 | reverse complement strand
TCAAGAATCAGACAATGTGTCGACGCTGCAATCAAATTTAACCGAAAAATAATTTTTCTGGGTCGTTCAATGAGACAGAACACGACAATGGCAAGCGACTTGGGTTATATGAAGATTCCAACAGCACTGATTGGAAAAGAACAAGAAATTATGAAAGAAATTCCAAATAAGCTTTGTATTATAGTCGCAGGATCACAGGGTCAGTATGGCTCTGCGCTCTCAAAACTCGCATCAGGAAGTAACCGATTTATGAAAGTTGAACATGGCGACAAGATCGTATTCTCTTCAGACCCAATTCCAGGAAATGAACGTGAAGTTTACTCAGTCATTGAGGAATTGTCACTTCAAGGTGCAGATGTCGTTTATCCGGACATTAAAGATCAGCTACATGCATCGGGCCACGGTAGTCAAGAAGATCTGAAACTCCTTGTTCGATTTACAAATCCAAAATATCTCATGCCCATAGGTGGCACGCTTCGTCATCAGATACAGTATGAGAGATTGATGAAGACCCTGGGATATGAATCCAAAGATTTATTTCTTTTGAATGAAGGTGATACTGTCTGGTTTACTCGTGGCAAGATGATAAAGGGTGAGCATGTGGAGACAAAAAATATTTATGTTGATGCTTATGGAGTTGGTGACATCGGAAACGTTGTCCTTCGGGATAGGCAGACCTTATCATCTGATGGGATGGTAGTTTCAGTTATTGTTATTGATAATGCAGGTCAAATGGTCGTCAAACCTCGCTTTTTTTCACGTGGATTTGTCTTTGAAAAGAAAGAAGACAAGTTGTTTGATGAGGCAGGCACATCGATTGAAAAGTCTCTAAACAAAGAGTCGGGAGCTATTCTTGATTTGACCAAGGCAAAGCGAAAAGTAGGATCTGAACTTGAGAGCTTCTTTTACAAAAGCACCGGTCGCAAGCCACTTGTTCTAGTCGACGTGATCCAGGTGTAAATTGACATATTTATTTGACAAATCATGTCATCACTACCCAGAACACTAAAGCAAGTATCCTCTTTTTTTGAAAGATTGCCTGGAATTGGTGAAAAATCTGCAAATCGTCTCGCATTTTATCTTCTTCGTATGCCTGAGGAAGATCTGAAAGACTTCGGTGGATTTGTTTCCAGGTTGAAAGAAAATACAAAACGTTGCCGAGTTTGCATGAATTTGACTGAAAACGACATTTGTAGTATCTGCGATGACACTTCTCGAAATAAAACAAGAATCACAATTGTCGAAGATGTTCTTGATTTGCTTTCAATGGAGACGGGAAATATCTACGATGGGCTTTATCATGTGCTTCACGGTCGTATCGATCCGCTAAACCATATCGGCCCTGATGAGATAGAAATCGAGTCTTTGATTCCAAGAATTATAGATGAAAATACTGATAAGCTTCTTGTTACCGAAGTGATTCTTGCTACAAATCCAGACATGGAAGGTGAGGCTACGGCAATGTATATCAGAAATAGACTCCAAGATATAAATAAAAATCGAGATGAAAAAGTTCTTATTACCCGACTTGGATATGGGATGCCAATGGGTGGCAATCTTGAGTACGCCGACTATATGACTCTCCGCAAGGCGCTTGAAAATCGGAGGGGGTTTTGAGTGAATCAATCTATTCTAATAATATTTTTTTCAAAACATATTGATATACCAAGAAATTGCGAGCATCTACTAAATTTACTTATTAATTCAATTGTGTCTTCTCTGTAATCGCAATAACATAAATCAAATACTTGTTCAGCGCTACGATTAGATAACGGATTTGAATGTATTTTACGAAAACAAATTCCTAAAAGTTGATGGAGAAAAATTTCACTTAGTTCTACTGACAATACTTCTTTGTTTATGCCACTATAATCGCGACTTTGTAATTCAGTTTGCGGGTTTCCATGGATATGATCACTGTCTGTCCCAAAATACTCATATTGATCTGAAAATAATTGACCTGATCTAACAACTGAAAAATGTCTTCTTGGGTCATAAGTTGCTCGAAGTGATTTTCTTGTAGTTCCAAGGATTTTACTCATGTCACTTCCCGTTATTTTTTTGATTAGATTTGCCGATTCTGATAATCGAGCTCGATTATGACCTCCAGCATTTAAGTAATTCTGCGCTCGTATCCAAAGATTATTCTCTTCACCTCGAATGAATCCATTTTTTCTTCGTCTATAAATATTTAATACATCTCCAAATCGCTGTAACCATAGGAGTGTTTCATATGATTTATAATCATTTTCATCATAATAAGCCAATCCAGATACTATCGATAGTTGAGGGTTTGAGCTAAATTCTTCATATCCTGAACTAAAATATCTTTTTGGTAATCCTTTTAAATCAGCATCGTGATTAATCAACAAATAATGATTTAATTCCAAACCAGCTTCGTTTGCCCGTTCTATTGCCAATATTGATGCATCTCGTCTGAGCGTTCCCATTTTTA
>PCVM01000069.1:5908-6732 GCA_002796045.1 Candidatus Roizmanbacteria bacterium CG11_big_fil_rev_8_21_14_0_20_36_8 | reverse complement strand
CACTGTCTAAACCTATGATGTATCTGCCTGAAATTATTTTATCTCCTGTAAGTATTTTTCTAATTATAAAAGAAATTGCAGCTCCGCTCATATTCACAGTCGTGGCAAGTTGAGGAACGCCTGACAAAGTTTTTCCAATTTTTGGGATTGACTCAAGTAAACGATCTACGAGAATTGACTTATCAACGATCTTGACAGCTTTTGCAACCCATTCTTTTTGAGTAAAAGTTTCCATATTCATAAGCTCCCCCTCTTCAATCCTTCCGCCGAATATTTTTGTATTCTCGTCAATATCGTATCTCTCAACATCGATTATCGAATTATCTCCATTACTTGTTGCCATAAGAACTGGGATTTTAAGCTCTCGACAAATCCTTCGAAGAGTGACTTTCATAGCTAGGCTATCCATCGCATCGACTATGGCATCGAGTTTTTGATCATTTTCAAGAAAAGCTCTAAGGTTTTCTTTGTTGATTGTTTTAAATGGGTCGATGTTTAAAAATGGATCAACTTCCCAAGATCTTTGTGCCGCAACAGTAGTTTTAGGGAGCCCAACATCAAGAATAGTCGCATGCATACGATTTAAATTTGACACTTCGATTGTATCGTCGTCTGCAATTTTTATATTTTTTGGTCCACACGTTGAGACGATAGACGAAAGCATCGCAGATCCGATTGACATCCCAATTATCCCAAATGTGCCTTGGTGATATTTGCTTTGCTCTTTTTCTGTTATGATATTTTTATTTCTTGCAGTACGAAGAATGTTATATTCTTTTTCAGGAAGAGATTTTACAACTACATCTCTCCAAGGAAAATATATC
>PCVM01000069.1:266-5863 GCA_002796045.1 Candidatus Roizmanbacteria bacterium CG11_big_fil_rev_8_21_14_0_20_36_8 | reverse complement strand
ACAACGTTATTTTTCTCCTTATATTTTGGGTTTTTTACAATAAACAACTCATACAAACTTGATTTGAAAGCATCGATCAACTTTACTCCTTTTGGGACATCGTCAATTTTTTGAAATATTTGTGGTTTTTTCATTTTACCCATTTGTGTTTTATTCCTGATTTAAAATATTCAGGATCTTCAGAAACGTGATACTTAAGTTTTGGAACTGCGCGCTCTTTTAAATGATGAAGTAGCTCTGCATACTCAGAGCTTGCCCTTGCTAAATAATTAGTCATAATTCCCTCAGCAGACCTTTTGAAGTCTATGGTTGCCTTGGCTCCTTTTTTTAGCTCGGTATTGATCTCTAGGTACTGATCGCCATGTTTGTCAAATCTAGAAACCATAGTAAATTTACCTGTTAATTTTTTACCTAAATTAGTTGAAACAATTGCATTTTTTATCCATTCTGGATAAATATTAAGACCATAAAGAGAAACTGAAAAATCTTGTCTCTCATAAACATACACAAATGGTAATTCAGTTAATTTATCAGCAATCTTAAATTTATTCGCAATTTTCATCAAATTTATCTTATTTTTCGTTAGAATAGTTTCAACTTCGTCATACGTCAAAACATTGCCATTGTCGCCGATGCTATACCTGATGAGTGGAATTGCGTTATCTCCAGTAAGCAAAATTTCACCATTTAAAGATTCAAAATTAATAAATTCTGGATTGTATTGCGCCAAGGTTGGAGTCTTATTTGTCACTGTAAAAATATCTTTAAAAAGATCTTTATTGTTTATTGCTAATCTCCGAATTAATATACTTGTTGTATCTTCAAATGCCATCGCACCTATATCAGCACTCCCATATATATTGAAAAAGTCTGTAAAAATATTTTTTACTCCTGCATGCTTTTTCATATAATCTCGAAGCCCTTCAGTTATTGATTCAGCAGCAAATCCAAGACGAATATTCAATTTTTTTAAATTGATACCTTCTGTCTTTGCCTCATCAATAACATCTTTTATAAATGGCGCATACCCGACAAGAAGAGTTTGATCATACTGAGGAGAAAGTCTTTTTAGAGAATTGAAAATTTCTTTTTTATTTATTCCTGGTGTAATTATTGAAAGTGGAAAATTTCCTCGAAAGCCAGCAAGTTCAAATGCTTTATAGGTAATTATTCCAGCAATCCAGACCCCCATCCCAAAACAAATAATTACAAGTGTTGACATATTCTTTCCGTATGAGCTATTTTGCAGAAATCTCTGTATCGAAACCGAATACTGCCAGTCAAGATTTTTCTGACGTAAAAAATAACTTGGCTCCCCAGTCGATCCGGACGTTGCTGTTAATATCATTGGCTTATAAAGATCTCCATCCCAGCAAAGATCTTTTAGTAAATATTTTCTTATATAGTTTTTCTTATTTACCATTGGCACTCTAGTAAAATCATTCCAGGTTTTAATTTTTTTTGGGTTAATATTGTTTTTTTTAAGAAAGTCTTTATAGGCCGGCACACGATCGGATGCTAAATGAAAAAGCTGAAGCGACTTTTTTATCTGCTTCTTTCTCCAATATGTCGACTTCTTTGTTTTGATACTTTTTAGAATATAATCTGCATATTGGCCCTTTGATTTATTTATCATATTTTTATATCTTATTAATTTACAATTTTTTCCTCTACATTGTAGCGAGGTGTATGTTTAATTTTTGAATTCATATAACCTGCTACGAATAGGAATTGAGGCCTTCCGTCAAGGTTGAGAATTTTTTTTAATTCTTTGCGGTATTTTTTAGACCCTTCAATAGCCGCAACATAGATCGATGTAGATAGTTTTTTTTCTTGAAGCTCTAGCATTGCTCTTTCGGCAAATCTTCCAACCATTACCCAATCTTCTTTAGTATCGTTTTTAGATGAAAAAATAAATAAAGCTCTCGAAGTGTTCATTTTTTTTGTTGTCATAAATGAAATTAATGGCCCGAGATTAATTTTATTTATCATAATTGGAAATATTTTTGAAATAATATTTGGAAGTAATAGCGAATAACCTGGCAGTCCTTCCTTTTTTAAAGAATTATTTCCAATAAACCATCTAATAATTTCTTGTCTAAATTTTGGCTTTTTATATGAGTCCGATACAGATCTACCGGTCAAACGAGAGACTTCAGTTATAGTTTCTCTGTTGATATTTATCATTACATGAACGCCTTTATAATCATTGGCGATTTTATATATTTTATTTAATAAGATTCTTGGAATAAAATTTTTACTGTAAGATCCTCTTTTATTTTGACGATTGATAATCGTCTTGGTAATTTTACTCAATTTTTCTTTATTTTTTGATTTTGATACCCTTCCGTTAATAGTAATTTTTGCAATTAAATCCCTTTTCATAACTAGCTCTAAATTATCAAAAACTCCAAAATACTTAGCTGCAATAATAAAATTTTCAATACAACAACCCAAACTTATATACATGTCTCGTCCTGTGGGGTCAGCATGTGGAATTTTTTTTTCTTTATTTAAATATATCTCACATATATTTTCTTTTATTCTAAAAAGCCATGGCTGACTGTTGTGAGTTGAAGGAGCGAGTACTGCATATTTAAGCAGATACCTTATTCTCTCTTCATCAGTCTTTTGCAATGAGAAAGATTTTGATGAAAATTTGCGGATATCCATAAGTTAATATAAATAAAATTTTTGACCGTCCTATAGATCTAATTATACTCGATTCTGTCGTCTTGTCATACTGTTATTATACGTATACATTATGTATTTTTGATTTAATAATTCACTTAATAGTTAATATAATTAATATTATATTGATTACTTTAACAAAAATATTCGTCCTAAATCCTGACAATTTTGTCATTCTCAAATACATATGTGTGATATATAAATTCCTTATGAAACAAAAATTACAGGATTTAACTATTTCAGAGTTAAAAAAATATTTCTGGGAGAGGGTTACTGCCTCAGATTGGGAAGATAAATATTATCCAAATCATATTGCCAAAACAATAGCGATTGAATCAGCTGATCTTCTCCGAATATTTCAATGGACAGATAGTATTGAATCATGGCAAAAAATAGAAGTGGAAAGTGAAAAATTACTTGCCGCATCGAAAATTATTGAAATTTTATCATACACCATTATGCTGGCTGAACTTATTAATGTAGACATAGTTGAGATTATTAAAAAATCTCAAAATTCCGTATCTTAAGCGTTTCAATTTACATACATTTACGTTTTTTATCCGTCCAGAATCCTGACAAACTCTGAAGTATAATATGGCTGGTATGGATAGAAAACCTTCTAATTTAGAGTTTGCCAGGTTATTTAAAAAATATCGACTAAGATCGGAGATTGAAACATTAACCGAACTAGGAGATATATTGGCGATGGAAGGAATTGTATACGATGACTCGCTATACACTAAATGGCAGCAAGGAACAAGAACTCCACACGATAGACGAATTCTTTGTTCGATTTTGACAGTTTTTTTAAATCGCTCAGGGGTAAGGACATTGCAAGAAGCAAATACATTCCTAGAATCGGCTGGTCAGGGATTTCTCACCGATCGGGAAATCTCAGAACTTCCCCATCTTAACAAAAGCATTCCTTTTTACGTCCCCCGAGAAATTTCACATTTCACAGGTCGCACATCATATCAAGAGACTGTTGTAAAACATTTAAAAGAAGGTAATATAGTTCTTATTCACGGACAGGCTGGTGTTGGAAAAACTGCTCTTGCAATCAGTATTGCCCATCAAATGAAAGCATTTTTCCCAGATGGAATACTTTGGTACCAGATGGACTGTTCATCTATGATGGATATCTTATCATCAATTGCAATCGCATGTGGAGAAAATATTTCAAAAGTTCAAGATCTTTCTATACGATCTTCGATCGTAAGGTCACTGACTGCAAAAAAACAATTTTTAATCGTTCTAGACAATGTTTCCTCTGAAAAAAATTTGGAGTATATTTTGCCTAATAATTCTTCATCTGGAATTCTTCTTACATCTCAGCAACCCGCAATTTCTACTAATCAAATTGATGAAAGAATAAACCTTCAAGCGTTTACATTTGAGGAGACATCTGAATTCTTTGAAAATGTTATTGGAACAGTTCAGAGTAATGAAAACTCAAAAGACATTGAAAAATTATATTTACTAACTGGAGGTTTGCCGCTAGCGATACAGGTTGCGGCAAAACATATTCTTCACCATAATACGACTATTGGAGAATTTCTAAAATTGCTTCTTAGTGAGAAAAAAACTCTAAAAGCTTTCACTTATCATGATAAAAATATTCATGCGGTATTTGAAGCTTCATTTTCAAAACTTAATAAAATTGAAAAAGATATCCTTGTATCGGCGGGCGTTTTTTTAGGAAAAGACTTTTCTCTTGAAGCAGTAGGTTCAATAAATAATATTAGCGCTTCAGAAACTATTGAACATCTTCGAACTTTATGGAGATTTTCACTCGTTGAAAAGTCTGTTGGGCGAAGATACCGAATTCATCCTTTAGTAAAAATTTTTGTAGCACCTAAAATCACAATGAAAATGAGAATTAATTGTGGAATATATTTTGAATCATTTCTAAAAAATAATGATTTGAATCCTGATTATTTAAATATTGTGAATCGTGATTTTGAAAATATTGTCGGAACTATTAATTCTTTACTAGGTCCAAAAGAATGGCAGCATGCCGCAGCAATTTGGACTATATTTTCGATTTTTATGTGGCACACAGGACATTTGGAGGAAATTGAGGAACTTGGAAATAAAATCTATAATTTGAGCATTAAATATGGTGACACAAAAACAACTATTCATACTTGCATACAACCTTTTTGTATTCTCTATTACTGGACTGATCGCGTCCAAAAAGCTAGAGTTTTTACTGAAAAAGGTCTTGATATGGCATTAATTATTAATGATGATTATTTGATAAATATGGCTAGGATGAGGTTGGGGAGAGTTCTTCTAGGTCAAAACTACTTAAATAAATCACTTAAGTTACTTAATGAATCAAGAAAATATTTTTTAAAAATAAAAGACAATGAAAATCTGATGAATACTCACATGTATTTAGGGGAATTGAGATTGAGAGAGAATAATGTAGATGAGGCATTAAAAAATTATAATCTTGCAAGTGAGTATTGTGAGAAGATAATGATAACATATGTAAAAAATATATTCTTAGGAATAATCGAACTTAACCTTGGCATGATCTACTTTATTAAAAAAAATCTTATTAGGTCTCAGGAACACTATCTCATCGGATTACATTATTGTAAATCTAGTGAAGAAAATACCGGAAATAGCATTCATGGATATATTGGCTACGGATTACTAAACGAGTCAATAAGTGATTTTGATAGTGCGTCTAAATATTTTCTTAAAGCTCAAAAAGCTATTGGAGTACGTAAGACAAGAGAGCCGAAAAATAAAGTTGATTCTTTTTTTTTCCTATTAAGACCTTATATTGAAAAAAGTAAAATATTTTCTAAACTTCTACAATAACCTCATTCATCATCAGCATGTTCCCTCATATGCTCCACTATCATATCTCGTAGAAGTTTTGATTTTGTTAT
>PCVM01000069.1:0-245 GCA_002796045.1 Candidatus Roizmanbacteria bacterium CG11_big_fil_rev_8_21_14_0_20_36_8 | reverse complement strand
ATTTTTTGCATCGTCAGTGGTATTGAACTTCTGCATCGTTAAAAATGAAGACTATCATAAAAAAGCCTAATCAAACAAAATCGTGCATACCAAAGAGCTTTCACTAGACTGATTGCTCTCACCAAAAGCTAATGTTAAGATCATATTATCTTGATTAAACCGTGTAAAAAAATGAAATTAGGTTATCTGATTATTTATGTTTCTGATGTTGAGGCAACGCTAACGTTTTACCAGCAAGCTTTTAA
>PCVM01000107.1:7130-12006 GCA_002796045.1 Candidatus Roizmanbacteria bacterium CG11_big_fil_rev_8_21_14_0_20_36_8 | reverse complement strand
ATATATGACACTTCCTTTATTTTGAGCGCAGCCTCGAGTGCGGCAGCATAGGAAACGCCCCTCCCAAGGATAAAAATTGCTCTTTTATTTGATATTGCTTCTGCGAGTTTTTTTATTTTTGATTTATTATCGATTAGATTCTTGACTTCTGTGATCGCATTGTATAAATGAGTTGACCCTTTGTCATAGTTATCACTTAATAAATTAGCGATAAGGTAAAGGAATGTTATTTTTGCTATATACGCTTTAGTTGAAGCAACTGCTTTTTCAGGACCTGCTTGAAGAAGCAACGCGTGATCCGACATTCTGTAAAGAGTTGATCCGGCAACATTTGTCAGAGATAATATTTGGGAATTTTTTTCCTTTGCCTTTTTAATACTTGAAATTATATCGATTGTTTCTCCAGATTGAGAGAGTGCGAAGACGAGTGAATCCTCTTTAAGAAAATCCAATAAGTAACCAAACTCTGATCCGATTGAAAAATTAACATGGTGGTGGGCAATTTTAGAGAAGAGGTAAGTCCCAGCAAGACAAGCATATGAAGCTGTTCCACATCCGACGAGGTATGTTCCAAAAGCAGCTTTGATTTTATCTGCTGCTATTTTGATAGCATCGTGTTGAGTTTCAATAATGTTTTGAATTACCTTTGGTTGCTCCTCGATTTCTTTTATCATAAAGTGATCGTAATCGCCTTTTTTTGTTGCTTTTTGGTCATAATCAAGAGTGGTGAATTTAGAATCTTTTAGTTTATTATCTATGCCGAAAATCAAAACACCTACCTTATTGATGACGGCCATTTCACCATCTTCAAGAAAATAAACTTTTTTTGTATGTTCTGAGATAGCAGTTGCGTCAGATGCAATGTATGATTCTCCAATTCCTTTTCCAATCACCAAAGGTGAGCCATTTTTAATCACGTAAAAGGCATTGTCAGCTAGAACAAAAGCAATAACTGCATTCATGCCTGTAATCAAATCTCCAAGAGTGCTCATCACTGATTTCATATCACGATCGGTTTTTCGAAGCTCCTCAATCTGATGAGCAAGAATCTCAGTATCGGTTTCAGATTTAAAAATATGGCCCTTTTTTATAAGATTTTTTTTTAGTACCTCAAAATTTTCAACGATTCCATTGTGAACAACAGCAATCTCCCCCTTACAATCAGTATGAGGGTGCGCATTTGCATCGGTGACGCCTCCATGTGTCGCCCATCTAGTATGGCCAATTCCGATCGAAGACATGATTTTAGGAAGTTTGGCAGAGCCAATTTTCCCAGTGTGCTTTTCGATAAATATTAATTCATTTGATTGTTTTATTGCTACACCCCATGAGTCGTATCCACGGTACTCAAGTAGTTTCAGGCCATCAAGGATCACTTGACTGACATTTTTATCTTTACCTACATAACCAAATATTCCGCACATATATTTTATATTACAAATTTAATTTATCTGCATTATACATTCCTATCAATAATTTTAAAAATATGGGTTTCAATACGATTATAAAATGCTCCAGCAATTACGAGCACCCAGCCAATTATTGGCAGGACAAACGGCACTGCCTTAGTCAATATTTTAGTCACATAATACTCAATTTTAACACTTTGCCTTTCAGTAATTAGAGAGTTAATTGTCTGCTCTTTAAGTCCTTCGAGAATGTGCTTTTCATATTCGAAAGCGAATAGCAGAATGACGAAACCCCATAAAATTAGTACTTTTGCTCGAGTTGGTTTGTAAAAAAGTAGACATGTCGAAACCACAATTCCTAGAGAATAAATAACTGCTAGGGCGTTATGTGTCAGCATAAAATAAATTGTGTAAAATATATTCTGTTGTGTGTCAGGGGATATCATTTATAAATTCGTAATTCGCAATTATTAAAATAATCCAATTTGATCAGTAGTTTTATTTATAACTTTCTTTTTAGTAAGTGGAACATTATTTTTTACACTTGTCGCAAAAACTTTTTGAATCAACGAATAAAGCTCAAGGTCTTGGAGCCCAACTTTTAATTTATCATTAAATTTCTCAAATATCAGTTCCTTCTTTGAGTTTTCGATATTAAGATTACAGACAATAGTGGCAATTTTTTTGAATAGCTTGATTTTATCAGTACTATCACTTAGTATTTGTTTCAACCTTTTATTTTCAACATCATTCAAGTTGCTAAGAAGTTTTTCAATCGTAGGATGGATTTCAAGTAATGTTTTTGCGGACTTTGGTCCAATACCCTTTGCGGTGATGTAGCCATCTGATGAATCGCCTACCAATGCTTTGTAATCTGTAAAATGCGAAGGTGTTACACCGTATTTTTGGAATACTGTCCCAGATGTAAATAGATCAAAGTTTGAGACTCCATTTTTTGGAGCTATCAGAAATGTATGATCAGTCGTCAGTTGTAATAAATCACGATCTCCAGTAAGTATTAGAATTCGATCAAATGAATCTTTGAATTTCGTAGATAGCGTTCCGATGACATCGTCAGCCTCAAATCCAGGTCTCTCAATCTGAAAAATTCCCGATTTTCCAATCAAATCTTTAATTATTGGAATTTGAACTTTTAGTAAATTCTCCATCGGAGGGCGCTTAATCTGATACTCTTTGTAGAGTTTTTTCCTGAAAGTAGGAGTTGGGGTATCAAAGGCTATTGCGATATGAGTCGGTTTAAAGTCTCCGATAACCTTGGTCAGCATTAAAAAAAATCCATAAATTGCATTTGTCGGACGACCGTCTGATGTTCGCAAAGTGTCAGGTAAGGCATGATATGCGCGATGAATCATCGCATGTGCGTCAATAAGAAGTAATGTTTGCATTAGAACTACAGTATAGACGATTGAAAATAGAAAATTATATCTTTTTGGAACGGTAGGCTTTTGATTTAATCTCTCTTTCGTCTTTCTTCCCAACAATTTTTTCAAATTGGTCCTGATCCATAATCTCTCGATCGACGAGCTCTTTTGCTACTTTGTTAAGCGATATCTTGTTTGCATTCACAATTTTTACAGCGTCTGCATATGCTTCACGTAGTATTCGATTTATCTCAGAATCTATTTGAGACATCATTTCCTGAGATATTGTATTTTGATCGAAATACGAAGCACTAAAATCAGTAATGTCTTGTGTTGGACCGAAATTTATCGGACCAAGTTTAGACATTCCAAAATCAGTAACCATTTTTCGAGCAATATATGTAGCTTGATCAAAATCGTTTGAAGCGCCAGATGTTATGTCATTAAATATCAATTCTTCAGCAGCTCGCCCTCCCATCATTACAGAAATTCGCTCCATCAGTTGCGTCTTGGATGTGTGAAGTTTATCTCTTCCTGGAGGAATTAAAGTATAACCAAGGGCCATTCCGCGAGAAACTATCGAGATGCGATGGACTGGATCTGTGTGTTTTTGGAAATGGGATACGATTGCGTGTCCAGCTTCATGATAAGCTGTAATCTCGCGATCATGATCGGTCTGTAATCTCTTTTTTTCAGGTCCGAGTTTGACTTTTGTAGCAGCTTCTTCAATATCCTCCATAGTTAGAGATGAGCGGTTATTTCTAGCAGCTGAGATTGCAGCTTCATTCATCATATTTTCAATATCTGCGCCTGAATATCCAACAGTGCGTCTTGCAATCCTTTCTAGTTGAACTGATTTATCAAGTGGTTTGCCAATCGAATGAATTTTAATTATTGCTTCACGACCTTCAACATCTGGATAATCAACAATTACTCGTCTATCAAAGCGTCCGGGTCGAAGCAAAGCAGGATCAAGAAGGTCTCCACGATTGGTTGCGGCAATTACAATTACCTGTTCGTTTGGAGTAAATCCATCCATTTCGACTAATATTTGATTTAGTGTCTGTTCTCGTTCGTCGTGCGCTGGCATTCCGCCTCGTGATCTAGCTCGACCTATCGCATCAATTTCATCAATAAAGATTATTGCTGGTGAACTTTTTTTGGCATTTTTGAAAAGATCACGCACGCGGGATGCGCCAATTCCAACTAGCATTTCCATAAATTCAGAACCGGCAATTGAGAAAAAAGGAACGTTTGCTTCACCTGCAACTGCTTTAGCAAGCAATGTCTTGCCAGTTCCAGCTGGTCCTACGAGCATCACTCCTTTGGGAGATCGTGCTCCTAATTTTATGTATTTTGCTGGATGTTTGAGAAAATCTACGATCTCTTCAAGTTCTTTTTTTGCTTCTTCGACTCCGGCAACATCCTTGAAGGTAATATTAGATTTTAATTTTGTAAAGCGTTTAGCTCGAGACTGACCAAATGAGAAAACTGAGTCTTGAGATCCTCGAGCTTGACGAATCATAAACCAAAAAAATCCAAACAATAGAATGGCTGGAATAATGCTTCCTGCAATTCTCAATATTTCCATTGTTAGTGTCGAATCTTTCGCTTCAATATTTACTGCTCCAAGTGGAATTTTTGCATCGCTGAGGATTTGCCGAAAACTATCTCCTTCTTCTTTTCGAGTCACTAATTTTACACCACTATTATACGTAGCTGAAATTTTATTATCTTCAACTAGAACGGTTTTTACTTTTTTATTAGAAATATCCTCTACGATCTTGGTTAATGAAACCTCATCAGTTGCTCCAGCTTGATCAAGAAGGGCTGGTCCAACAAGAGTGTAAATGAAAAATGACGTGAAAATAATAATGAATACTGTGCGAATATCAAAGTTAAACTTGAAGACTTTAATTTTCTGTACACTTTTATTATTGTTTCCTATTTTTTTTGTACTCTTTTTCATACTGGATCATTCTATCATATAGAACCTAATTTGCCTATTGTTGTAGGTATTATATAATAGATACTTCTATGACAAGGATAATGAAGATATCAAAATCAACAATCGACAAATGCATT
>PCVM01000107.1:0-7117 GCA_002796045.1 Candidatus Roizmanbacteria bacterium CG11_big_fil_rev_8_21_14_0_20_36_8 | reverse complement strand
TGGAAAACCAATTTCTGTATTCATAGATTCAATAAATAATTTAAAAGAATATGTTGAGTTGAATAATAAGAATGAACAAATATTGCAACGGATTTTACCTGGTCCATTTACAGTTGTTTTTCGATCAAAACACACACTTGACCTTGCTCTTGAATCTGAAAAAGGAACTCTTGGAATTAGATTGCCTCAGAGTGATTACATTCAGAAGTTGATGGATATTTTTCAATCTCCTTTAACAGCAACTTCGGCCAATATGAGTGGACAAAGTCCTCACTACTCAATTGAGTCTTTGAAAAATCAAGTTTCAAGTACTAAAGAAATGCTGATTGATTTGATAATTGATGCTGGGAAACTTCCTCATAACAAGCCATCCACAGTAGTGGAATTAATCTCATCAAATATTAAGACACTTCGAACCGGTGATTTGCCATTTGTTGATTCAAAAAATTTTTATTCAAAATCACCAAGTGAAACCAGAAAAATAGGACAAATGATTATTGAAGAATTAACAACCATGCCAACAAATAAAGCAATAGTAATAATCTTGATCGGTGATTTAGGGGTTGGGAAGACAGAGATTACTCGTGGAATCGCAAAACAGTTTGGAATAACCAAAATTATATCTCCGACATATGTGATTTACTATGAATACGATATTAGCCATCGATCATCAGAAATTAGTCAAAAGCGAAAATTTATTCATGCTGATCTTTACAATATTGAGGAAGACTATGAGTACAATCAGCTCGGATTGACAACATACATAAAAAATAAATCAATTATGGTTATTGAGTGGGGAGAAAAGCTTGGTGATTATTACAATAAATTCAAAAAAGACGTCAAGATAATTCAAATAAGGATGGAATATGATGGGAAAAATGGTCGTAAAATAACTGTTATTAAATAAATGAACAAAAAAAAAGAAATCATTATTGCAATAGATACCTCTTGTGACGAAACTTCAGCCGCAATTGTTTGCGGTCGGTGTGTCCTTTCGAGTGTAGTATATTCTCAGATATTGATTCACAAAAAGTGGGGCGGGGTAATGCCACAAATTGCAAAAAGAGCTCACGAAGAAAGAATTGATGGAGTCGTTGAAGAAACATTTCGTAAAGCTCGACGCAATAGTATTTCAAACTGGAAAGATATTACTGCGATCGCAGTCACATACGGTCCAGGACTTGCGATCGCACTCGGTGTTGGAATAGATAAAGCCATTGAGTTGTCAAAAAAGCATAAAATTCCACTGATTGGCGTTAACCATATGGAAGGGCATCTTTATTCGCCATTTGTTCAAAATTCCAAAGGTAGCCCAGATCGAGATTTCCAATTTCCGTATTTAGGACTTCTTGTATCTGGGGCACACACTGAGATTGTTCTTTTTAAGAATCACCTCAAATATGAAATACTTGGTGAAACCCGCGATGACGCATGTGGTGAAGCGCTTGACAAAGCGGCGCGAATGCTAGGATTTGGTTATCCAGGTGGTCCGATTTTAGAAAGATTGGCATCCGAAATTGATAACGTTGATAAATACAAATTTCCCCGCCCGATGATCGGGACGAAAAATTTCGACTTTTCTTTTTCTGGTCTGAAAACTTCTTTTTTATATTTTACAAATTCGATGAGTGATAGTGATAAATTAGAAAATATTTCTTTTTTAGCCAGTTCATTTCAAGAAGCTGTCTTTACGACACTTGTTAGAAAAACTATGAAAGCGATGAAGCATACTGGAGTAAATAGCGTCTTAGTCGGAGGAGGAGTGGCGGTAAACCATCGACTTCGCACTCTCATGCGAAGAATGGTCAAAGAACAAGGAGGCGTCATACTTTTCCCTTCTCAGAATTACTTAAATTTTGATAATGCGGCAATGATTGGGCTCGTTGGGGCGATTCGCGCTGAACGCAAGTTATTTGCAAAGTCGAGATCAGATGTAGAAAGAGTTGCGCGATTGTCATTGTTGCAATCTTCTATAAAATGATCTAAAATAACGACTCATATGTTACAACTAAATAATCTTACTGTATCAGTTGAGGACAAAATAATAATCAAAGATCTGAATTTTGAATTTGAAAGTGGGAAAACATATGCAATTATGGGTCCAAATGGTTCTGGCAAGTCCACACTTGCAAACGCGATGATGGGACACCCAGCCTATATTATTCATCATGCGTCAGATGTTAGTCGTCAGACGCCTAATAATAAGGATTTGATCGTCCTCGATGGAAAGAATTTGACCGAAATGGAATCTAACAAAAGATCTGATGAAGGTATATTTCTTTCTTTTCAATCTCCCCTTACATTATCGGGAGTGCGAGTTTATCAACTTTTACAGCTGGCATTAAATGGTAAAAAAGACCCACTCCAAATCCGACATGAGGCTAAAAAATACGCAAAAGAGCTTGGAATAAGCGAAGAGTTATTAGGCAGACCTTTAAATGAAGGGGCATCTGGAGGGGAAAGGAAGAAAATGGAAGTTTTACAAGCTGCGATTCTTGACAAAAAAGTTTTGATTTTCGATGAAGTTGATACTGGAGTCGATGTTGACTCGTTGAAGCAAATTTCAAAATTCTTGATAAAGTATAAAAAAAATAAAACTTATATTGTCATAACTCATTACAATAGAATTCTCCACTATCTAAAACCAGATTATGTGCTTGTCATGATTTCAGGGAAAATTGTCAAAGTTGGTGGTGCAGATCTGGCCTATGAAATTGAAAAAAATGGATACACAAGTATCTAACCTTCACATAAAATAAATATTGGATATGAAAAGCAAAAAAGATCAACAAAAAAAAGACCTAAATTTTGACTATAAATACGGATTTTCTATGCCCGAAGATCCTGTATTTAAAGCAAAAAAAGGACTTACCGAAGAGACAGTTCGCCAGATTTCAGCGATAAAGAAAGAGCCATTGTGGATGACGGAGTTTCGACTGAAGGCATATAAAATTTTTCTTGAAAAGAAAATGCCAAAGTTTGGTCCCAGTCTCGACTCGATTGATTTTGAAAATATATACTATTACCTAAAGCCTACCGTAGGACAAGCCACGTCATGGGAAGATCTTCCGAAAGAGATAAAGAATACTTACGATCGCATCGGAGTTCCTGAAGCTGAGAAGGATTTTCTGGCAGGAGTTTCTGCTCAGTATGAATGCATCGCTGGAGATAGTCTTATCTTTACTCATACTGGTGTAATCCAGATGAAAGATATTCAACCTGGCATGTATGTCTACTCACTGAATGAATTATCAAAAAAACTAGAGAAGCAGAAAGTAAAAGCTTTGGTAAATAAGGGAGTTCAACAAGTATATAAACTGCTAGTCGCTGGAAGAGAATTAGATTGTACTGAAAACCATCCATTTCTCACACTGAACTATGATAATAAAATGAAGAAAAAAAGAGGTAATTTCTCAACACAATGGAAGTATTTGAGTGAACTTACTTTAGATGATTACATTGCTATAGCAAAAAGCATTCCCCATACTGGCAAATCATATACCATCCCTCATATTTCTTTTAAGAGGATCTATACAGGGAAAAATCAATACGGAACATTTACTCATTCATCCAATGTACTTGATAGAAAAAATAATAGGCATTTATTAATTCCAACAAATTCTTCTGAAAGTTTGATGTGGCTCTTTGGATTATATTTAGGAGATGGGTACATTACTTTAACGAGCAAAAAGAAAAAAAATGAGGTTCTTTCATTTGCCATTCCTAAAACACAACCAAACATCAGAAAAAGAATACAGAGATCATTTAAAGAAGTGTTTAACTATTCTGTCTCAGAAGGGAGTGAACAGTTTAGATTGCGTATATATTCACAGCCAATTATTACCCAATGCAAAGCACTTGGCTTCATTGGTAATGCAAGAACGAAAGCGCTTCCTCTTTGGGTATTTGATTTACCAACTTCAGAAAAGCTCGCATGTATCGGTGGGTATATTGACTCAGATGGATATATGAGAAATGGCAATAAAAACTCTGATATTAATATTACTAGCATTAATAAAGCATTGCTTAAGAGCGTTAAGCTACTTATAATATCATGCGGACTTCGAGTAGCTGGCATACACTCTTTCACCTACACACGCGCTAGTAAAAAAACAATTGGATATCGTTTACAAATTACCGGAGATTTATCACCTCTTATGATGCATTCGGAAAAGGTAATGAAAGGCTTCCAACCAAGAAAATACTATCAATCTTATAATTCTCACCATAAATCACCTCTCACAAGCCACACAAGTGAACACATGGGATTTGCACAAATTAAAGAGATAAAAAAGCTAGAGGAAAAGACAGTATATGATATTGAGGTTGAAGGTCACCATAACTTTGTGGCAAACGGCATTATTGTTCACAATTCTGAGGTGGTTTATGAAAGTGTTACTAAAGAGTTAACTAAACAAGGTGTAATTTTTTGTGATATGGATACGGCTCTTCGTGAACATGAGGAAATTGTAAAAGAATATTTTGGGACTTTGATTCCGCCTCATGACAATAAATTTGCAGCATTAAATTCTTCTGTTTGGTCAGGAGGATCATTTGTTTATGTTCCAAAAGGTGCAAAAGTCACTCTTCCACTTCAAGCGTATTTCAGGATAAATGCAGAGAGATTTGGACAGTTTGAGAGAACTTTAATAATTGCTGAAGAGGGTTCAGACGTTCACTATGTAGAAGGCTGTACAGCTCCAATTTACACAACGGAATCTTTGCACGCTGCAGTTGTTGAAATATTTGTAAAGAAAGATGCCCACGTAAGATACACTACTGTACAAAATTGGAGCACAAATATTTACAATCTTGTCACAAAGCGCACTGATTGTGGTGAAAAAGGATTTATGGAATGGATTGATTGCAATATCGGCTCAGCAGTCACAATGAAATATCCAAGCGTATATCTTCGAGGGGAAGGTGCTCGCGGTGAAGTTCTCTCAATTGCCTTTGCTGGACGTGGCCAAACACAAGACGCAGGCGCGAAGATGCTGCATTTTGCTCCAAACACATCATCAAGAATCGTTTCAAAATCTATCTCAAAAGAAGGTGGAAGGACATCTTATCGCGGACTTGTTCAGATATCCCCTGGCGCCACGAATTCATCAGTCTATGTATCTTGCGATGCATTGATTTTAGATGAGGAGTCTCGTTCAGATACTTATCCGGTCATGAAAATCAAAGAGAATGAAGTTGAAATTCAGCATGAGGCAACCGTAGAAAAGCTTGGAGATGAAAAATTGTTTTATCTCATGTCGCGTGGATTGTCGAGGCCTGACGCTGAAAGCGCTTTAGTATTGGGATTTATGGAGCCTGTAACAAAAGAAATACCTTTGGAATACACGGTTGAGTTAAACAGATTGATAAGGCTTGAGATGGAGGGGAGCGTCGGATGAAATTCATAAACTTAAACAAACAAGAAAAAGATCACATGACTTTTGACAAAAAGGGGGAGACTTATGTGGTGTTTTTTCATAATATTTCAGGTAAGCTGACGTTTGAAATAACTGCACCCGAAATTGAACTATATATTTATGGATTATTTACAGGGAAAGGTTCAGACAAGTTCAATATTGAGACTATCCAACAACATAAAGCTCCGGGATCATTTTCAGATCTATTAATTAAAGGAGTTTTTGAGGATGAGTCAAAATTTATCTATCAGGGTCTAATTCGGTTGGAAAAGGAAGCTCAGCAATCACATGCATATCAAAAAAATCAAAATCTCATTCTCTCAAAAGGCGTCTATGTTGATTCCCGCCCATATCTTGAAATTTTAGCTGATGACGTGTTTTGCACTCATGGTTCAACGACTGGAAAGTTGAGTACAGATCAAATTTTATATGCTCAGTCTAGAGGATTATCTCGAAAAGTAGCTTCAAAAATGCTTGTTGATGGATTTTCTGATGAAATTTATCAAAAAGTTATTGAAAGAGTGCCAGCTTTTAAGCCGTAGTCTTTTAAAATGTTATTTATGTTTGATCCAAAAAAAATTAAGAAAGATTTTCCGATTTATAATCAACACCCAAATCTCGTTTACTTAGATTCTGGTGCTACTTCTTTGAAACCGAGGGTTGTTGTTGAAAAGATAACAGAGTATTACAATCAATACTCTGCCAATATACATAGAGGAATTTACCAAATTTCAGAACTTGCATCTTTGGAATATGAAGAGACGAGAAGTGTTGTGGCTACTTTTATCGGTGCGGACTCACCTTCTGAGATTGTCTTTACGAGAAATTCTACCGAAAGTATAAATTTAATTGCATCGACAGTTGGTCAAGACATTATTGAAAGTGGAGATGAAATTGTTACATCGATCATGGAGCATCATTCGAACTTCGTGCCGTGGCAACAACTGGCCTTTTCAAAAGGTGCTGATTTTAAGGTTATAAATATTGAGAATTATGAATTACGGATTATGGATGATAAATCAAAAGTTGATTTATCGGATATTGTCACAAAAAAAACCAAGATTTTAGCTCTTACTCTCGTCTCAAATGTTCTTGGGACAATCAATCCCATTAAGGAAATTAGTCAAGCTGCAAGAAAAATGAATCCCAACATCATCATTGTTGTTGATGCGGCCCAAGCCGTTCCTCATATGTTAGTCGACGTTAAGAATCTCGGATGTGACTTTCTAGTATTTTCTTCTCATAAAATGTTTGGGCCGACAGGAGTTGGGGTCCTTTGGGGCAAAGCTAATTTATTAAAGAAAATGGACCCTTATCAGTATGGAGGGGATATGATCGATATTGTATCTTTGGAAAAAACAACTTTTGCAGAACCTCCACATCGGTTTGAAGCTGGGACTCCAAATATTGCCGGAGTAATTGGGTTAAAGGCTGCTATACGATACATTAAAAACATTGGAATTGAAAACATTAAAATTCATGAAAACAAATTGGCAAATCTTGCAATTGCTAAATTGGACAAAGCTTTCGGGGAGAAAATTCGAATATTGGGACCAAAAGCTGATCTAAATAGGTCAGGTATCATTTCATTCACAATTAATGGAGTTCATCCTCATGATATTGCCCAAATTTGTGATGAGGAACAATTAGCTGTTCGAGCTGGTCACCACTGCGCTATGCCACTTCACACATGCCTAAAT
>PCVM01000090.1:6264-6989 GCA_002796045.1 Candidatus Roizmanbacteria bacterium CG11_big_fil_rev_8_21_14_0_20_36_8 | reverse complement strand
AAAACGCTTCCGCAAATGCAATGTTTCCTTTTCAATGTCACCTGTAGCCTTTTTTCGCGCCTCGGAAAGTTCCTTAAGTTGATCCAAAAGCCGGTCGCGAGTTTTACCCAACCTTTCCATATATCCCTTAACCTCCGGCGAATCACCGCTTTTACCAAGCTTATCGTACTTATCCTTAACAGCCACCATCTCATCCGCATACGCTTTTGCAACATCATTAGGCTGAACCTCTTCACCGTTATCTATCCTGACCCCCAATTGTTTAAGTGGCATTTCGGGCATATATAAGCCGAGCAGTAATAATGATTAGGTGGATTCTTCTACATTAACTTCAACCTTATTATTTTTTTTCGTTAATGTAACTTTATAACCTTCGGCATTCACCACTATTTTTCCAGTATTTGGAATAGCGGCAATTGCCTTATCCCTTTCTTCTTTTCTCCAGTTTTGATTCTTCGCATCAAAAAGATTAGCAAGTTTTGCTTTAGCACTATCGGCATCCTCTGGTTTACTGCTCAATTTAATTGCTTCTTCCACAAAATCACTAACAATTTTATGTTTGGCCGAAGTAGGTTCAGCTTTCGCCTCCGCTTTAGGTCTTGCCGTAGGCACATTCGCATATGCGTTGCTTAGCGCCCTGGAACCACCGGATTTAGGCGCAGGTTTAAGTGCCGCCGCCAATACCTCACGATTTGCGTTATAAACCACAATATCGGCATCCAAAG
>PCVM01000090.1:6004-6221 GCA_002796045.1 Candidatus Roizmanbacteria bacterium CG11_big_fil_rev_8_21_14_0_20_36_8 | reverse complement strand
TGTAGCGGTAATTGGACTATACGAATTCGCAATTTCCGGTAACTCTTTTACTTTCGGATTCGAAGCATACTTAGCCCTATCCGCTTTATACTGATTAATATTATCAATCGCAGAATTATACTCTTTTTTCCTTGCATCAGCTTTCGCCATCAATTCTGCATTACCGGTTGTACTCTTGGCGCGCTCCCTCATCTCCGCCAAAGAAGCCACAAATTCC
>PCVM01000090.1:778-5881 GCA_002796045.1 Candidatus Roizmanbacteria bacterium CG11_big_fil_rev_8_21_14_0_20_36_8 | reverse complement strand
CCATCAACCTCAATTACATTCCATCCAAATACTTTAAATTTTGCATCTAGTGGATCTAAATCAATTACTGATTTTGTGTCAGATAATCCTTGGAAATTATTCTTATCAATAATTATTGTTAAATTGTTTACTTTATGGTGACCGGCATACTGTATCGCTTCCCAGTTTGAACCTTCATTTAATTCTCCGTCAGACATAAGTACGAATACTTTATTTTTCTTATCATCTCTAAGAAATGAAAATGAAAATCCAAGCCCGATGGGTAGACCGTGACCAAGGGAGCCTGTTGATACTTCAACTCCAGGAACATTTGTACTCGCATGCTCTGGAATGATCGTGCCTTCAGCATCATAGCTCATCAATAATTTTTTTTTAAAATACCCTAAATTATATAAAGTAGAGTAGAGTGCGACAGCGCCATGGCCTTTGCTTAAAATAAAAATATCTCTGTCCACATTTTTAGGATCTTTTGGAAATATCTTCATTACATTGCCATACAAAACAGTTAATATTTCTATAATCCCAAGAGAGCATCCTATGTGATGTGAAACACTTGGAACTAATATCTCTATTACGTTCTTGCGTATAGATTTTGCCAATATCTTCAGTTCACCGAGGTTTTTGCTTGTACGCATTTGATATAATACTTTAAATGTCAAAAAAATTGATTTCTTTCGTAATCCCAGTATACAACGAGAGTGAAAGTATTCCACATCTTCTTAAAGAACTTGCTACATTTATTGAAAAAAACGAATCATATGATTTTGAAATAATGCTTGTTGAGAACGGCTCAACAGATGACTCATACGAACTACTATCTACATATGCAAAAAAAGATAAACGATTTAAAGTACTCCAACTTTCTCGGAATTTTGAGTGTGATGGTGGTATAGCTGCCGGACTAAAATACATTAAAGGTGATGCGTGTGTGGTGATGATGGCTGATATGCAGGAACCTATTGAAGTAGTAAAAAAATTTATTGCTAAGTGGGAAGAGGGATATGAAATAGTCTATGGAGTTGTTAAGAAGAGAACAGCTGGAATTGTACGAAATATCAGCTCAATCTTGTTTTATAAGCTCCTCAATATGGCGACGCATGACTCATTTCCTGAAAATGTGTCTGATTTTCGCCTGATGGACAGACGTGTTTATGAAGTTGTGAATAACATGCCTGAACAAAATAAATATTTAAGAGGGCTTGTAGTTTGGACTGGTTTCAAACAGTCAGGCGTCGAGTTCAACAGAGTAAATAGAGTCGCTGGAAAATCTAAAGCTGATTTTATTACAGTTGCAAGAGTTGCAAAAAACGCCTTCTTCTCTTTTTCCTACTTGCCACTTAGATTTGTTACTTATACAGGTATTATTATGACAATATTCTCGTTCGTCCTGATAATATATTACCTTATCCTTTTTGCTATTGAAGGCAGGGTGAATCCAGGAATAACATCAATATTGCTTTTAATGCTATTTTTATTTGGAATATTATTTTTTATTCTTGGAATAATAAGCGAATATATCGCAAGAATATACGAAGAAGCAAAAGATCGCCCAACGCACATTTTACGAAATAAGATCAACATTAAATAAAATAAGCAATATCTTGCTTATTTCAAATACCACTCCAAAATCCTATTTGCAGTTGATGAAACTGTCTCTTTTGGCTCCCAGCCAAAAACTATTTTATTGATAAAAAGTACTTCTCTTGCGGAGTATAGCTTAGGCATAAGCAATGTTTAGCTTTTCTAGGGATAAATCTTTATAAGGAAATAATTTTGGCGCAGATAATTCTTCTTCAAAAAATAATTCTAAAGCTTCTTTTTTCGTTTTACCTTGACTTGCGACTTCTACCTCCAAAGATTTCGCAACAAAAAGATCTTTCTCCTTCCAAACTAAGGCTGATGTTTCTTTTAAAATATTTTTTACTTTTTTCATATATGTATTATTATAGTATAAATTTTTCTTTTTGATATATTTTTTCCGCCATAATTACTAATGGCTCAACTATGTGCTTTCTAAGCGACTCACATTCTAAATGTTTTAATCATACTTAAAATTTTATGAAATTATTAAAATACTTTATTCATACTTAAAACATTTTCCAATTTCGAGCTTTAAAAATATATATTGTTAATGATACTCCCCAACGTAGAGCGACAGGTAATTAAACCCTAGATGAGATTAATTTAAAGAATAGACCATCTTCCCATATTTATTTATTTCGCCAATTAGGGAATGGTATTTCAATTTTAAGTTTTCATTTGTCAGAGGAATGGCTTCAATCCGATCTGACACATCGATAGTCAGCCTTGCTAAATTCATCAACTCCTCGATCTCATCTTTTCCAAACTGGTCAGAAATGACTGCTATATCAATATCTGAATATTGGTGAGCTTTCCCCTTGGCGTAGGAACCATAAAGAATTATTTTTTCTGGATTTATTTTATTCTTTATTAACACCTTAATATAATCTTCGATTTCATTTAATATCCCTTGTTTTTTTAAAATTATTTTATCGATCATAGTAATCTTTTAAATTGAACAAATAATTCTTTAGTTATGTCAAGATATTTTCTAGTAAATTTACTTGTGGCTTTTTTATAAAGTTTTTCTTTAAAAATATCATATCGCGCTTCAACATTAAAGGTGGTTATCTCGGTCAAATATAATTTATGCTCCTTAGTTAATTCTAATTTTGACAAATTGGCGAGACTGATTAATTTATGAGTAGGAGGCGGATAAGTATCATTAACTTTAATATAGATCGCTTTTAAAGTTTTTTCAATCACGAGATGACAGAAAAATAGACAACCGCTAAATCTACCTAACTTAAATAAATCATTAGCTGTTTTTAAATCTTCATCAGCGCTCTTTACCCACGCTTTTTGTAATTTGTCACTTTCCTTAATTTCCATATGCTAATTGTATCAAATGATTAGAATTATATCCAAAAGTTCTATATTGGATTGATAACTAGAGAAAATGATCTTCGAAAATATCCTGAAAGGTTTAAGGATTGATGATATGAAATGGATTAATTTAAAGAATAGACCGTCTTGATTATTTCAAATACCACTCCAAAATCCTATTTGCAGTTGAAGAAACTGTCTCCTTTGGCTCCCAGCCAATTTCTTTTTTGATTTTTGATCAATTTGAGTAAATTGTTATTCCTTCTTTTTTTGCCTCGCTTAGAATTAAAAGATGGCTTATTTTGGGGATGTAGTAGGGATTTGTGGTAAAATAAATATATGAAAGATATTCAAGAAACTATAAAGCCAATTTTGATCAAATATGGTGTTAAAAAGGCGTCAATTTTTGGATCATACGCAAATAGCACTTTTGATAGCAATAGTGACGTGGACATCTTATTTGAACCCCCGAAAAAAATGGGGATATCTTATATTGAACTGAAGCACGAACTTGAAGATACACTCAAAAAAAAAGTCGATCTACTCAGTTTTAATGGAATAAACAAATATCTTAAAAAGAGTATTTTAGATTCACAACGACCAATTTTATGAGACAAAAGCGAGATAATCTTGCATATCTTCTTCACATGCAAGACGCTATTGATAAACTCAAAAACTATATTGAAAAACACTCTCAAGAAGATTTTTTCAAAGATGAATGGGATCATGACGCTGTTGTTAGAAATCTAGAAATTATCGGGGAGGCTGCAAATAATCTTAGCGCTTCCTTTAGAGATTCACATAAAGAGATCCCATGGAGAAAGATAATTGACCTTCGAAATATTGTTGCGCACGACTACGCTGATATTGATATCACAATCATATGGAATATTATTTCTTCATATATTCCAGAACTTTACGAGCAAATTCATGAAGTTATAAGTACATTCAAAAAATGATATGAAAATATGTCATCTAACCCAGATGATTACAGTAGTAATTGGTACATTTAAAGAAAAAACTATCTAATTTGCTTAGCATACCAATCCAAAATCCTATTTGCAGTTGAAGAAACTGTTTCTTTTGGTTTCCAGCCGATAGCTGATTGAATCTTATCAAAATTAAGTGACTGATAGGGGATTTCGTTTTTGGCAGTATTTTGTATCTTATAAGGGATTTCTTTCCCGAGTGTTTTTCCGACTTCTTCAATGAGTTTCAAAACTGAAAAAGTATCATCTGATCCGAAATTGTATGCCTGGCCACGAACTTTATCGATATTTTGTGCTAGTAAAATGTACCCCACCACAACGTCTTTGACGTAGAGGTAATCGCGTATAAATGTTCCGTCACTTCGAATTTCAAGTGTTTGATCATTGATTATTGAATTCATGATCCCAGGAATGATACGTGACATATTAGGATCGCCCTCGCCGTAAATATTTCCGAATCTTGTAACGACTGCTGGGATGCCATAAGTTTTACAATAGGCAGTCGTTATCAAGTCTGTTGCCGATTTTGACGTATCGTATGGATGGTCGCCAGATAGGGGATCGGTCTCAATATATTTATCTTTGTGTAACTTTCCATAACTCTTGTCAGATGATGCGACTACTAGACCACAAATCTCAGGATTTATTCTGACTGCCTCAAGAATATTTATGGTACTAACAATATTATTCACTAACGTATGTTTTGGATCTCGATAAGCCGCATCGACAAGGGCCTGTGCAGCAAGATGGAAGATAAATTCAACCTTATATTTTTCGATCAGATTCAGTAATTTACTATAATTACAAATATCTAGATTTATTACTGTCGATTGCAGGTCAAGTTTTTGGGTATAAAAATATGACTTTTTATCTAAATTAATGTCAACAACTATGACATTGGCGCCAAGTTTTATCAAAGATTCGACAAGATGCGCCCCAACAAAACCCGTACCGCCTGTTACCAATATTGTTTTGTTTTTCATATTAGGACCAAATTCTCCATGGTGGATTTTCCTTTTCCCATATCTCATTTAGCTCCTCAACTTCTTTATAAGTATCCATACAGTACCAAAAATCTTCGTGCTTGTACAAAGAAAGTTCTTTGATTTTTGCAAGCCTCCGAAGAGCATCGTGCTCAAGTTCTCCAGGATTTATATAATCAAAAACTTTTTTCTTGAAAACCATAAATCCGCCGTTTATCCAAGTT
>PCVM01000090.1:0-748 GCA_002796045.1 Candidatus Roizmanbacteria bacterium CG11_big_fil_rev_8_21_14_0_20_36_8 | reverse complement strand
ACCAAATTATCATCATTTACTTTGATGACTCCAAACTTTGACTTTGGGTGAATTCCGGTCATTGTTCCAATTTTTTTTTGACTTTTGTGAAACTCTACAAGCTTTTTAATATCTATATCTGCCACTCCATCTCCATATGTAAGCATGAAGTTTTCATCCTCCTCAGGTATATACTCACGGCAACGAAGAATACGCTCTCCGGGCAAAGTGTCAATCCCAGTATCTACAAAAGTTATCTTGAAGTTGTCTTTAGCTCTTGCGTTTTCAAAATGGAAAGTAGTTTCATGATTTGAGGTATTGAGTGTAAAATCATTAACAAAAGCTTTCTGATTTAAAAAGAAATCTTTGATGTAGTCGGCCTTATATCCAAGTGCGAGTATGAACTCATTGAATCCGTGTGCGGCATAGATCTTCATGATGTGCCAAAGTATTGGCTGACCTCCAACGAACACCATTGGCTTCGGCTTGAACTCGGTTTCTTCTTTGAGTCTTGTTCCAGTACCTCCGCAAAGTATGATCGTCTTCATAATTTAACAAATATGCACTTCCGCGACCTTATATAATTGCTCGCATTTCGTGCATTTCATCCGCTTTTCAAATGAATCTCCTTTGTGATCGCAGCCGTCTGCACCGCAGACAACAAGACCCTCGTCAAACTGTTTTTCAGATATAACCGCTCCACAACCTCCTGTACAGATATATACTATTTCATCCATAATTTAATTTTAATTCTTAACGATTTCATCAA
>PCVM01000057.1:2097-7181 GCA_002796045.1 Candidatus Roizmanbacteria bacterium CG11_big_fil_rev_8_21_14_0_20_36_8 | reverse complement strand
TTTACCGCACCAATTTTTTCTGCAATCGGATCAATCTTATCAAGGTATTTAATGACTTCGATCTTGTGAGGAATTGTACATGTAAGCCCGCGAAAACCCATAACTCGCATTGCCTTAATCACGTCTTTGACGTTTTCAACTTTGACATTTGCTGCTATATATACAAACTTATCATTGATTCCAAGAGCTTCATACCCTGCGTTGTGCATGGCAGGGGACAGCGAATGGTCGACTGGGTCGCCTATGATGATGCAGAGCTTGGTTTTTGCGTTTATTTTCATTTATCTTATTTAGGGATAGTCCCGAAACGGGATAGTCCCAAATAGGGATAGTCCCGTTTCGGGACTATCCCTATATCAACTGGTTTATAATATCTTCTACCTTAACTCCATCCGTATCAATAATTATATCAGCGTGGAACTCATATATCGCTTTTCGACTTTCGAATAATTTTTCTGCTTTTTTAATATCTGAAAATAACGGTCGGGGACGATCGTGCACGGATACTCTTTTGACAATTTCTTCAAATGTTGTCCTAAGAAATACTACCCTACCATTATTTTTTCTCAAATTAATAATGTTAAGTTTATTAAGTATCACTCCTCCACCTGTTGAAATAACAATATCGTCAACTTGACTCAAATTTTTTGCTACCTTGCTTTCAAATTCCCTGAACTTTGCCTCACCAAATTTATCAAATATCTCTGGCGTTTTCATTCCTGCCAACTCCTCCACCATATCGTCCATATCTACGACTTTTAGGTTTAATGTTTTACCAAGAAGTTTTGAGATCGTGCTTTTGCCCGAGCCCATGAAACCGATGAGTATGATTTTCATAATGAGATTTTTATTCCAATTTCATTCAATTTATACCAGAAATTCGGGAAAGTTTTACTGACAACTTCAGGGTTTTTTATTTTCATACCATCAATCTTTGATCCGGCAACTGCAAAACTCATCGCCATCCGATGGTCGCCATACGTCTCAATTGTAGCCGCTTTTGGATCACCTCCATGAATAATCAGTGTATCAACATCTGGAGATTCGGTTTTAATACCCATTTTCAAAAGCTCATTTTGCAAAGCAATTACGCGCTCGGTCTCTTTAAGACGAAGCGATTTCACGCCCGTCAAAATAGTTTTGCCTTTTGCAAAAGCTGTAAGTACAGCTAAGGTTTGTGCTTGATCAGGACAGTTTTCCATATTTATATCAATAGGAGCTAATTTTTTACCCACAACCGTCACCTTATTTTCTCCAAACGAAACCTTGTTTCCCATCTGAGAAATAATACTAAAAAATTCTCGATCCCCTTGAGTAGAATCCTCTTTCAAATTTGAAAGCGTGATTTTCGATTTAGTCAAAACTGCAATCGCGGCAAAATATGAAGCCGCTGAGTAATCTCCTTCAATAGCGTATGATTCAATCTTTTTAAAATTCCATTCATCTAAAATACGTTTTGTGAGATTAATATAAGACTGCGATACAGTATTTCCAGTTACAGAAATTTTAATATTTCCTATAACTGGAGTAATTAACATTATTGCTGACAAAAACTGGCTACTAACACTTCCATCAATTTTCAAATTCCTGACTTGAAGAGATGATGATGTAATCTTAAGTGGCAGATATCCTTCTTCATCCATGTATCCAATCTTTGCACCAAGAAACATAAGAGCATCAACAAGTCCTTTGATCGGGCGCTTATTTAAGTGACCTTGCCCATATAACTGTTTGATTCCTGGCACAATGCAGCAAAAAGCTGTCATAAAACGAATCGTTGTACCAGACAGATTTGCGTTTATGTCATATTCACCATCTTTAACATCGAGATAACTTCCAAGCACAATCATCTCGTTTTGTTGTCTCTCAATGTTTATCCCTAGACTGACAAGACTACTTATCAAAGCCTGAGTGTCATCACAAATCAAGGGATACTTCAAAGTTACAGGGCGCGTTGTGAGAGCCGCTAAAATAAGAGCGCGATTTGTGACACTTTTTGATCCTGGAATTACAATCTCAGTATTTTCAATTTTTAATGGTGGTATAAGATTTATCATAATATATACTCGATTGCAGTCATTACAAATTTTTTATCAATCATGACGTTTACTACCGCCTCGCCTATTCCCGTCAATAAAGTCCATTTTATAACTCCATTTGAATTTTTTTTGTCGCTTATCAGTAAATCGTAAATATCTTCTGAAGAAATGGTTAATTTAAATCTTGATGGTAGACCAGAATTTATGATAGATTGTTCAATTTTATTGAACGTTTTGCTATCAATCATTCCTGACAATTCACAGATTTTCGCCTCAGCGATCATCCCTATCGAAACAGCCTCACCGTGATACAGCGAATCATCAGTCTCAAGGCTAAGAGATTCAACAACATGTCCGATCGTATGACCGAAATTTAGTATTTTTCTGTAACTTGATTCCAGCTCATCCTGTTCAACAACTTGAGATTTAATTTTTATGGAACTGGCGATTATTTCAATTTGCTGATCTATACTCATCTCAATAAATGGGATACGCGAAGCATCATCAAAATACTGTTCGTCAGCTACAATACCGTGTTTTAAAACCTCCGCATATCCCTGGACAAGAACTCGATGAGGCAAAGTCTTCAACATGCTAACATCAATAAATACTGCCTTTGGTTGGGTGAATGTTCCAATATAATTTTTGTTGTGATCAAGATTTACACCTGTTTTTCCTCCGACACTCGCATCAACCATTCCCTCAAGAGTTGTAGAAATATTTATAAATGGTACTCCACGAAGGAAGGTTGAGGCGGCGTAGCCACCCATGTCCGTGACTACGCCGCCTCCCAAATTTACAATAATTGAACTTCGATCGATTCCTACTTTGACCATATCCTCATAGATTTCCTTAACTGTTTGTAGATTTTTATTTTTTTCTCCAGCTTCAAATATGTATGAGTAAATCTCTTCTTTATCAGTATTTTTCCTGATCATTTTCACAACTGATTCCAAATATAAATCTGCTACATTTGAGTCTGTAAGGATAAAAATTTTTGAGTGCTTTTCAAATACTGTGGTCTCATTGATAATTTTATCCAGAGAATCACTCACCTGAATGTCATACTTTTTTGATAAATGGTTAATAGAAACTGAAATAGTTTTTCTCATATGTTATTAGTATATAATTTTCCCTTTTTATAAGCTCCGATTTTTCTAAAATTTAACGTATTCTCATTTATTGCTTTATCTAGTGCTTTTAATTTTCTATTTTCAACTTCAACGTCAACCCAAAATTCATATTCCCAGTCAGTTCCTGCAACTGGTCGAGATTCAATTTTTGTCATATTTCCACCAGCGCTTGCGATAGCCGTCAAAACTTTTACAAGACTTCCTGACTCATGTAACACTTTAAATATATATGTAGTTTTATTAATGGGTCGCTCTAAAGATTTTTTATCTTTTGAAATAATTATCCAACGCGTCATGTTTTTTTGCCAGTTACCAATATTTTTGGCCAATATTTCAAGGCCACTTTTCTTCAATGACTCCGCATCTCCAATTGCTGCAGATTTCAAGTCATTTGAATCTAAAACCTGCGTTATAGCTGCGGCTGTACTTGAAGTTTTATTTTTTTGAAAACTATGTTCATCTATAAAAGATGAACATTGAAGTAGAGCTTGAGGATGAGATAATACACGTTTAATTTCACGCAGTTTCACATTCTTCTTCGCACCTAAATACAGATCAATATTCATCATCACTTCGCCAATTATATTTATCTTTGAAGCAAACATATAGTCGACGCTAGTGTGGACTGAACTGGTTATTGAATTCTCGATTCCAAGAATTCCAATTCCATCAGCCTTCGTTTTTTCAACTACGTCAATAAACTCATCAACTGAGATAAGTTTGTAATCTTTTTTAGAAAATATTTTTTTCGCCGCGACCTCAGAGTATGATCCTTTTGGACCTAAGTAATAAATATTCATTTTAGTAATTTACCGTTAATTTTTTTATAAACTTTGTCAAATTTCTCAAGTTCATGTTTTGCATAAAGATTAAATTTATAAATGTCTTCAAAAAGAACTAGTGAGTCACTGTTTAGTACTTCGATCATGTCAAACATTCTTGAGGCAGACTCTGTGTCGATTTCGCTTCTATTTAAATCTAGTCGATGTAAAACTCCCCCGATCAAATGAGACAGAAATTGAAATTTAGCTGCTTTTTTATCGTGGCTGTCAGGTGACATCCTAACAATATTTACAACCTTTGAAAAAGCATCTCTAATGAATGTGTATTGGGTGTTATTAATTCTAACCGGGTACATGACCATTGTCAGTTTTGAAAGATCGCCTCTTACTTTTTCATAAGACGATCTGCCAAATAATGGATGAGAGGATATTAAAGGAGTAAATTTTGGAAGGATTTCTTTCATCCATTCAACAGGTAGTTTATTAACAGAACAAACTTCCATAACGATAGATGATTTTGAAATATTTCTTGAAAGTTTTTTTAATACGTTTGGCATTTTACGGATCGGGACTGCTGGAATAATTAAATCAGAGTTGGCAACAATATCAAAATTAACTACTCTTTTGTCTTTAGAAGTTCTAGATGAAATAAATATTTTCGCTTTTGGGAAAACCATAGGAAGGACAAGATCAGAAAAAAATGATCCAAATCTGCCATGCCCAATAACTCCAATGGTACTTATATTCATTTATTATTTTTTTCAATTCTTAATGATTCTTCATGAATCAAATTCCAGATACGTTCAACTAACGTTTTTGAGATATTAAGTTCTTTTGCAATCATTATTTTTTCGTCCATTAGACTATCCCAACGTTTCATATCAATTAGATTAGTTTTACTTTCATGTTTGATCCTGCCAATATCGGCAACTTTTTGAAAACGATACTTAAGTAACTTAAGTATTTTATTATCTATCCTATCTATCTCTGATCTTAGATTTTTAATATTCATATAAATTTATACAAAATTCTAATTTCTAATTCCTAATTTCTAATTTCTAATTATTAATTATTAATTGCTAGAAAGTGGTGCCACAAGATCTCGGAACTTGGAAATATTTTTGACCATA
>PCVM01000057.1:0-2028 GCA_002796045.1 Candidatus Roizmanbacteria bacterium CG11_big_fil_rev_8_21_14_0_20_36_8 | reverse complement strand
CCGTCATATAAAAATTCTTCATCGCTCAATTTCATACGCATCGCTTTTGTCGTGGCGTCAACAATCTGAGATCTAAGTTTTGGACCATATGTATGACTTGGATCAAAGAATAACTTAACATGTTTATCCTTTTTTACTCTTTTTGAAATATTATGAATCAAAGCATTTCTAAAATCTCCTTTTCCAGGGACATCAACCCCTCGGTGGATAAGAACGATATCATGCTCATGATCACCGATGTACTTGACGAGGCCCGACCATGTTTTTTCCATCGTCGTTTTTCCTTTGTAATCCTGGTGATCTGATGCCTGAAGATGATCACCGAGCCATTTTCCATTTTTGAGTCCGATCATCCAACCATTCCTCTTGGTAAATTGCGCAGTCTGCTCCACATGCCAGCCAAGTTGATTGACTGATGGATTCCACGGCATGAATGCTCCAGCGCCAAGACGACCTTCATATGATGGAAGCTGGATAATCGGATTCATCACTTCTGTCGAAATTATCATCCCCGTGTCATGTGAAATCTCTTCAGCAAGGTATGCACTCGGTAAGGTTTTCATATCACCTATCCCCCCACCCTGCATGATAATATCACTGTTTTTGCGGTAGACGTCATAATCGATACCCATTCCTTCACCCGAGCCTTCGAGTTCGGTGCGCGACTTCAGGCCCACAATCCGCGTCCCCGCAATTGCTTGCTGTTTTTTTCCTGACATCGCAGTGACCTCGATCTGTGAGATTTCACGAATCTCTTTGAGATTGTGTTCATCCACCGAACACGGCCCAGCAATGATCATGACTGATGTATTTTTCATAAACTATTCCTGATTGATAATTTCTAAATTACTTTTTCACCCATAAAAAAACCCCGCTTCTTTTGGCGGGGTGGGTATTTTTAGTTAATTTATTTAGAGACGTATTCCCACGCCGCCCGAGACGGTAAAATAATAGAAACTAAAATTGTGGGAATTACGAACTTTCATATGTTTATTATATCAGAAATACTAAATGGAGTCAAAACTAAATATTTAAAGAAGCAATAAAACTCCTACTGCGATAGTGATCAAACCAAATCCTGCCAACAAAAATGGCGATACGTCAACTCCGCTAACAGGTGGTGCTGGAGTGATAGTTTGAATTGGCGCAGACGAAATAACTCCTGTCGGCGCTGGAGTTTGGATGATGACAGTGACTGACGGTACAATAGTCGCGGATGGGGTCGCGGTAGTCGAATCGCCTAAAACTTGCTCTCCGCTTTTGATCAAAGTAAAGTTCCGTGTAATGGTCACAATCTGACCGTTTCTATCAGTCGTTTGCATCGAAATTGTGTACGTTCCTGGATTGAACGGCTTTTTAACTACTACACTCCAATCGCCGTCAGCGCCAATTGTGCTACGACCAGAGAATACAGGCGTGGTATTTATGGAAACTGAAACTACACTTCCTGGAACTCCAATCCCTTTAATCAGAGGAGTTTGACCTGGAATTACTGAGTTCTCTTTTGGATAACGAAGATCAACATTAAAGCGTGGCGTAGTCGATCGATTTTTAACGCTGTCTTCTACAGATAATGCATCAGTTCCTTCATCGACAAATATATAATTACTTCCAAGCATTATTTGTTGAGGTAAGGGTCGAGAACGATCAAAAGTAGTCCTGACTGTCGAGCTAAAATCATCGTCAAAAAATTGAAGTGTTACTGGAATATTATCCTCAATGGAATACAGTGTATTTGTACCTTCTCGAACTATATACTGAGGTGGAATTAGCCACTCACCTGTCTTACTAGTCAGTGTAATATGCGAATATGTATTCCCAATTATAAGTCTCGAAAAAACGTTTGCTGCGGGATCGTTGTTCGAAAAAACTACTTTTCCGTATATCGGAGAACGTCTTGATGGAACGGTCTCTCTCGGTAAGGTAGTAACTGAATATACATCTTCACCAGCACTTTCGACGACCTCATTATTACTGATAATTCTGTAAAAATATTTGGTGCCCGGCTCCAAATTTGTAATGCTTGCA
>PCVM01000023.1:431-7419 GCA_002796045.1 Candidatus Roizmanbacteria bacterium CG11_big_fil_rev_8_21_14_0_20_36_8 | reverse complement strand
AATATCCAGAATCTCAGTGTATATTCCAAGGATGATTAGGAGGGCAAAAATAGGAGTTATGATATTTCCAAAAAATAGGTCTTCGCCCATATGAAATCTCATTCTTTGAGACTGCCTTTTGTTATAATAGTACTTATTCGTGAAAATCAGAAGAAGAGTAAAAGCAGGAAGGATAACATACAAAATGAAGCTATTAATATTCATCTAGTCATTATACTAAATCGTTACTGCATCAATCTCCCATTTCAAAAAACCGATCTCTTCCATTTTTTCTATTGCATGTTTTCGTGAGCCTAAAATCTTCACAAATCCTTCATAAGTCTCACGAATTTCATATGGGAAAACGATCCAGGCATCGATGTTTTTGTACCAAAAATCAGGCTTGAAAGTTGTTTCTGGCTTGATATATGGTGATAAAGTCAGTATTTTTTTTACTTTTTTGTTTTTGAAATACTCGACTGCGATCTCAAAAGTCGCGCCAGTGTCTGAGATTTCATCAACAATTAAGATAGTTTTTCCAGTAAAATCACGCGTTGGCTCTTCAGTTATAATTGGTCTTTCTAACTTCTTTAGATTTTTGTAAGAGTTCATGGTGATATTTGAGACTGGAATTATCCCGAGTAGATCAGAGTAAATTCTAGAGACTATATTTCCTCCACGAGTTATTGAAACGATAAGGTCTATTTTCTGAGTTTTTAATTTTTTTTTATACAACTCGATGCAGTCTTGATAGAACTCCATCCATGAAAGTTTTTTAAATTTTATATCTGACATAAAGTATTTAATTATTAAATAATCCTATAAAAATCATACCATGAATTACCGGCCTGGATTCTTTTATATGCATCGTATAGATCTGTTTCTCCAATTACAACTCTGAATGCATATAAGGTTGAGAGGTTATCTGGACTATCATTATATTGATTTGCACCTATGTCTACAACAGACCAATCAATTCTAGCGGTGGGAAATATCATTAAGAAATCAATAATAGTAGGAGTTTGAAAGGCAAATATAAAATGTTTAGTGGCACAATATAGGGGTAATCTTTCTCCCATTTATTTTATAAGTTCATTTAACAGCTTAACCATCTGCAAACTTCCAATATTTGCAGCTTCCAAGACATCCTTGTGTTCATGCTTGACAAAAGCGAGGTTTGTCACATATGAAAGTCCCAAGACTTTAATTCCAAGTGACCTTGCCACAATAGTCTCGGGCACAGTGCTCATGCCGACGACGTCCGCACCAAGCATTTTGAGCCCCATTTTGTCAGCTGGAGTCTCAAAATGTGGGCCGTGAGAGTATGCATAAACTCCTTCATGAAATGGAAGTGAGTTTGTAGCACAGATTTCAATTGCCTGTTTTCGCATCGCGGGGTCAAAAACCTCAGACATGTCAGTAAATTTTGGACCAACTAGGGGATTATCGCCAGTTAAAAAAAGAGTGAGTAAGTCTGAGAGGATTACAAAATCCCCGACTTTATACTTTTCATTTATTGCACCAGTTGCTGATGTCACAATCATTTTTTTCATTCCCAATTTTGCCAAATCACGAATTGGCTTGGTAGCAGTTACCGCGTCATGTCCTTCGTATAGATGAAATCGACCTGACATAAAAGCGATATTATTATTTCCGTATTTTGCAATAATCAATGAACCTCGATGTCCGGGAACAGTAGTTTTTATTCCAAATAAATCCTCATATGAATATTGTTTGAGGATTTTCACCCTATCAAGAACTTTGTTCCATCCTGAGCCAAGGATTATGACGGTTTGGGGGAGATTTATTTTTTTCATAATTAATCGAGTAAATATCGTAAATAATTTTCAAAACCTTGGCTAGGTGCAAAGGCAGTTATTGTCGCAGCATCAAGTTCACGTGCTTGATATTTATCTATAGCTGGGATTGCAAATATTACGTCTGAATGGAGGAGTGATCTCAATGCTAACGGTTGCTTATTTCCCCATAAAATATCATCAGCCACAACTACGGTTTTATTTTGCAGATCAGCTAATACTGATGGTCCTAAAATTGGTCTTCCTGGTATTAAATCATTCCCTTGATTTGAATAATGTATTGGCAAACTCAGTTCAGCTGCTACTCCATTTGCTACTGCCCATCCTGACCTTGGTATTCCAATAACTGCAGCGGGAGTTTTGTTGGGAAATAAATAATTTAATAATCTAGCCATTTGAACTCCTGAATAAAATAGCATTTGTTCTACTTGGTTCATTGAACCTTGGTTATAATAATGTTGGCTTGCTTGTTCCTGAAGAGGCAAATTGTAAGGGAATTCTGTTAGAAATCTTTGAGTGCGTGGATTCAATATTGAATATATAGTGAACATTGGCTCCTGTGAACATATTGGTATTTCAAGAAATTCAGTAGACATAAATTTACTCCCACTCCACCGTACCCGGCGGTTTATTTGTAACATCATATACTACTCGGTTTACTTCGGTGATTTCAGTCACAATTCGGACTGAAATTTTTTCAAGTACCTCCCAAGGAAGTTTTGCAAAATTACTAGACATGACATCTAGCGACTCTACTGCACGGATTGCAATAGTCTCACCGTACGCGCGATCATCTCCCCTGACGCCTGTTGTTTTTACTCCTGTAAAAATTGCAAATACCTGCCATAAATCTTTATCGAGATTGGCTTTACTGATTTCTTCTCGAACGATTTGGTCTGCGCGTCTAACAGTATTCAATTTTACATGTGTTACCTCACCAATAATTCTTATGGCAAGCCCAGGACCGGGGAATGGGTGACGATTGACGATAGACTTTGGCAGATCGAGAATATCTCCAATCCGTCTGACTTCATCTTTATAAAAATCACGAAGTGGCTCAAGCAATGCGATTTTCATATTTTTTGGTAGCCCTCCGACATTATGGTGACTTTTTATATTTTTTGAGTGCTTACTTCCTGCACTTTCTATGACATCAGGATAAATAGTACCCTGTACAAGTAGTTTTGCACCATGTTTTTCAGCTTCCTCTTGAAGGGTCTCGATAAAAGTTTGACCAATTATTTTTCGCTTTTTTTCCGGATCAGTCACGCCTTTGAGATTGTTTATAAATCGATAGGTAGCATCGATAATCTTGACTTTCATCTGATAATTATTGACAAATACATTTTTTAGTTCTTCAGTTTCACCTTCCCGCATTAGTCCAGAATCGATGTAAATCGGAGTAAATTGTTTACCTATCGCCATATAAACCATGAGACAAGCGATTGAAGAATCAACGCCGCCTGAAAAAGCTCCAATTACATTCATATTCCCCACAGAGTCTGTGATATCTGCAATTTTTTGAGTGACCAAGTCTTTACTTATAGGCTTATCAGTAGGTACTAGCTGGCATATTTTTACAAAGTTTTTTAGTATTTGTATTCCAAACTGAGTATGGAGAACCTCCGGATGAAATTGAATTCCATAAATATTTTTCATTTCATTTGCGATTGCGGCATGGGGAATTGTATCTGTTGTTCCTATAGTTTCAAAACCGTTTGGGATTTTTTGAACCTCATCTCCATGGTTCATCCAGACTGCAATTTTAGCTGGTAGCTCGTAGCTGGAAGATGGTATCTTGAAAAGAGGAGACTTTTTTAATATTGTCAAAGTTGCAGGGCCGTACTCTTTTTTCTTTCCAGATTTTACTTTTCCATTTAGAAGATGGGCGATGAGTTGTTCACCATAACAAATTCCAAGTATTGGTTTTCCAATATCAAATATTTTTTTATCGATTGTTGGTGCATCTTTTTCATAAACGCTTGTTGGTCCGCCAGACAAGATGACGCCATCATATTTAATTGTCTTTATTTTTTCAAAAAATTCTGCTGGTTCAACGATAATGTTTGGGATTGAAATTTCGCGCAGACGGCGTCCGATGAGATGAGTAGTCTGAGATCCAAAATCGATGATTGCTATCATCTAATAATTTGTTCCTGAATTTGTAACAATTATGTCATGCGGGTGGCTTTCTGTCAGTGACGCTTGAGTGATCTGAATAAATTTACCTTTTTCCTGGAGTTCTTTAATTGTCTTAGTGCCAAGATAATACATGCCGGATCTGATACCACCCAGTGCTTGGTCGACGACTTCTTGCACAGAGCCAGTTACTGGGACTAATCCTTCAACTCCCTCAGCCACTAGGACGCGATCTTTATAACTTTTTCCATGGAATTCGTCCTCTGATTTGATCTCAGTCCCTTTTTTCATGGCGCCGATTGAACCCATCCCTCGATAAGATTTAAATGTGTACGACTCTTTATTTTGTTTTACAATGCTCTTAAAGCGAGCGGGAACTTGCTCGGTCGTAAGTTCGACTTTTTCACCAGGCGCCTCTTGGCAGGATGCAAACATGCCTCCCATCATCACAGAGTCAGCACCAGCTGCAAGAGCTTTCACCATGTCCCCTGAAAATTTTATTCCACCGTCTGCAATTATTGGGATATTTTTTTCACGTCCAGCTTTAGCGGTTTCCATTATTGCTGTAATTTGAGGCACTCCCATTCCAGAAATAATTCTTGTTGTGCAAATTGCACCTGGCCCCATCCCGACGCGAATAGCATCAGCTCCAGCACTGATTAGTGCTGCGGCTCCATCATAGGTTGCCACATTTCCTGCAATTATGTCAATATCTTTAAAAGTTTGCTTAAGTAACCTAACTATATTAATTACGTAATCAGCATATCCGTGTGCGGAGTCAACCATGATTACATCACATCCTGCGGCAACAAGCATTTTGGCTCTTTCGATCGCTCCACTGCTTGCTCCGATTGCGGCTCCTACCATTAGTTTTTCATTCTTTACCTTTTTAACTTCATCAGCTTGATTTTCAGGAGTGAAATTCCTATGGATTATTCCAATTCCCCCTTCCTTGGCAAGTGCTATCGCCAGCTTACTGTCTGTGACCGTATCCATAGGAGATGAGATTACGGGAGATTTGATCTGAATATTTTTTGTAAGCCTAGTTGTGAGTGAGATATTTTCTCGCTTGAAGTCACTATAGCCGGGAATAAGGAGAACGTCGTCAAACGTGAGACCTTGTGAGATTATTTTTGTACTCATAAATATAAGTTACTTTCACCAGTTTTTATTGGTATAAAGCTTGCATCATATCCCCAATTAATAAGCTGCTCAATTTGAGTAGATGATAACATATTTCTTTCAATTACATATTGGTATTGCTCCCAAAGATGTCCATCTTTAATAGTTTCTGGCCAATCAGTGTTTAATGAGAAATGAACTCCATTGTCAAACAAGGTATTTAAAATAAAATTCATCTCTTGGTCATCTTTTGCAGCCTTTGTCATGAGGTTACTAAGTGGACAGACCTCAAGAACAATATTTCTTTTGGAAAGCTCATGCATTAGATCCTTGTCATATGCAGCTTTGATTCCATGGCCTATGCGATCAGGATTTATCGTTTCCAAACATTCCCAAAGATCGTTCGTATCATCCGTTTCACCAGAGTGGGCAGTGACCTTTAGTCCTGCACTTCGAGCCTTTGCAACGAGATCTATATAGTCTTTAAAGTGAAATCCAGTTTTATTGTAATTTGAAAAATCGATTCCAATTATTCCTCGAGATCTGTATTTAATTGCTTTATTAACAATTACCTCATTTTGTTTAAATGTAAATTGTCGGTCAAGACAAAAAATAATTCCTGCACGAAGTTTTGGATACTCAAGAAGTGCACGTTCCATTCCTCTAAGCATTGCCATAATGGCATGATCAAGATCGACTTCGCCTTCCCGATTATGTTTCATTGGATTTCCTCGAAGTTCGTACAAAGTTATATGATTTGATCTATATGCTCCGCTGAAAGTTTCGTAAACTCCTTTTTCAAGAGCAACTGCACCGGTTGACAACTTGTCAAGAATTGGGTGATAGATCGTGTCTAGGTATTCCTTCAATGACATCTTTCGGTCTGGGGATAGAACTATATGTTTTACAAATTCATGATAATCACGTTTTGGAAGTTTGTATCCTTCAGAATTTGCGATATGCCAGTAAACATGTGGGGCAATAGAAGACCCTATGTGTGCGTGGAGTTCTGGAAGAGATCGGAGTAGTTTTGATACTTCCATGAGTAATTATAGTATACAGAATTCTTAAAAACAAGTTATAATTTGCTAAATTGCTAAATTGAAAAATGTCAAAAAAATTTACGTCAAAATCTGGAAAAAACATAATTTTAAGATATGTTGAAAAAGGCGATGCGGGGGAACTTTGTCGTTATATAAATGAGCTATCGAAGGAGGATACATTTATTAGATTTTCTGGAGAAACTGTTGAAATTAAAGACGAAGAGGAGTATTTAAATAAACAAATTGAGCTATTTCATAATAATGACTCAGTATCAATCATTGCAGTTTACAATAATCAAATAATTGCCTATTCGTCAGTTGACCGTGATTTTGTCAACAAAAAGAGGAGTCTCCATACTGCTTCAATGGGCTTATCTGTTTCCAAAGAGTATCGTGAGGATGGGGTTGGGAGAAAACTAATGTCTTCGATTATCTCCGAGGCAGGCAAGCATATTTCTGGATTAAAATTAATCAAGCTAACAGTTTTTTCAATAAATACTCGAGCCAAATCACTTTATGAAAGTCTAGGTTTTGTTGAATGCGGAAGAATGCCTGGTGGAATATTATTTCATGGCGAATATATCGACGAGATCAGCATGTACTTGAAGGTGTAATCACTTCCTCAACTCTTCCATCTCTTGAAACACTTCGATCAATGTTTTTATATGTTCTGACAGTCCAATCTTCAGTCCTGCCACACCCACCATGATCTCCTTGCGGTCAATCTTTGCAGCAAATGCTTTGTCCTTAAATTTTTTCTTGACAGATTTTGCTTCCATGCCATCAAATCCGGTCGGACGCATGAGTGAGTATGCATACAGTAACCCCGATAATTCATCACAAGCGATAAGAGCAAAATCAAGCTGTGTTTTTGGAGGGGTCTCGGTC